>CAZSGS010000001.1:0-9023 GCA_964606365.1 uncultured Wenzhouxiangella sp.
GCCCGGTGTGTCGGCCGGCAGCAGGGCCACCGAAATGCCGATGTCTTCGGTGTTGCCGATCAGGCCGTCGGGATCGTACAGGCGGAAGGCCAGGCCGACCACCGTGGCAACCGGTGCGAGCGTGATGTAGCGCTTCTCGAAATTGAGCTTGATGCCCAGCGTTTCCTTGCCGTTGAACTTGCCCTTGCACACCACGCCGTAGTCGGCAATGGATGTGGCGTCGGAGCCGGCAACCGTGCTGGTCAGGCCGAAGCAGGGCACTTCCTCGCCGGCCGCCAGCCTGGGCAGGTAGTGATTCTTCTGCTCTTCGGTACCGTAGTGAAGCAGCAGTTCGGCCGGGCCGAGGGAGTTGGGCACAGCCACGATCGAGCCGACCGTGGCGCTCAGGCCGCCGACCTTCTCGAGCACCGCGCGGTGGGCCATGGCCGAAAAGCCCAGCCCGCCGTACTCCCTGGGGATGATCATGCCGAAGTACTTGTTCTTCTTCAGATGCTCCCAGACCTCGTCGGAGGTGCCGGCGCGGTAGTGGGTGAACGCCCACTCGTCGATCATGCCGCACAATTCCTCGACGGGGCCGTCGATGAACGCCTGTTCCTCGGTGCTGAGCTCGTGGAGCGGCTTCTTGACGAAGCGGTTCCAGCGCGGGTTGCCGCCGAAGATCTCGCCTTCGAAACCGACCGTGCCGGCGTCGAGTGCGACCTGCTCGGTGTCGGAGATCGTCGGCACCATGCCGCGGAAGCTCTGCAGAACGCGATGCGTGATGAACTCACGCCGCCAGCTGCGGTTGTTGAGGAGGGCCGCGACCGGCAGGAACAGCAGCCAGAACAGGGACAGGCTGATCCAGCCTGGCTCGCCGGCGATGGTGAAACCGAGTCCGACGACTCCGGTCACGCCGGTCCATACTGCGACAGACGTACGGAAATAGGCACAGGCCAGCCCGGCGACGAGCAGGGCCAGCAAAAACAGCAGAATCATCATGTCCTAGGTTGCTCCTTGCGCAGCCTGCCGCTTGAGGAACGGCGTAACGGCGCCCATGAAGTGGTCGTTGCGGTCGCCGGCCACCATGTGGGTGGCATCCTCGACCGTGGCCTGCTCGGCGTGGGGTGCGAGCTTGAGGAACTCCTCGATGTGCTCTTGTCCGATCATCTCGCTTTGACCGCCGGCGACCAACAGCGTTGGAATCTTGAGCCGGCGTGAAGCCGACTTCAGTCGCGACTGCAGGTTGGAGCTCTTCTCGGCCAGGGCCAGCATGGCCGGATCCCAGTGCCAGTACCAGCGCCCGTCGTTGCCCTGACGCAAGTTGCGCGTCAGGCCGTCGCCCGAGCCGTTGCGGCGGCGATGGGGCAGGAAGCCGCGAACCGCCTCGATGGCGTCGTCGAGCGTCTCGAAACCCTTGGGGTTCTGGCGCATGAAAGACAGCATCGCCTCCACGCCGCTGTCGTCCCAGCGCGGTGCGATGTCGACCAGCACGAGCGAGTTCAGTTCGACCTTGGGCTTTTCGGAGTGAGCGAGCAGTGCGGTCAGGCCGCCCATCGAGGCGCCGATGACCGCCGGGTGGTTGGGCAGGGACGCGCAGACTCGGCGAAAATCCTCGACAAACTGCTCGAAGTCGTACTCGCCGCTTGGTGCGCGGTCGGATTCGCCGTGGCCGCGCGCGTCGTAACTGACGGCCTGCCAGCCGGCGGCGGCGAGCCGGCGCCCGGTCTCTTCCCAGGCATACTGGGTCTGGCCGAAGCCGTGGGCCATGAGCACACAGGGCGCCCGGTCGTCGCCATAATAGCGAAGGCTCAGGCGGATGCCGTCATCGGTCCAGATCTGGCGTCGGCGAATATCGTCGTTGAGTTTGCGTACAGCTTCCATACGGCAGAGTATGGGTTTACCCTATTCATTAGTCAATGCAGTTTCATATTGGTTCGGTAAGGCCCACAAACAAGTGCCCGGAGGGCGGCGCCGAACGTTCACCGGATACCATCGCGGATCGACATGCCCAAATCAAGCACAGAGTGTAGCGGAGGCAGCGAGAAGGCCTCGTTGACCCCGGCCGACTGGGAGCAGGAAGCGCTGGCGCTGATCGCCGACAAGGGCATCGCCGCCCTGCGGGTGGAACCGCTGGCGCGGCGCCTGGGAATCACCAAGGGCAGCTTCTATTGGCATTTTCCCGGCCGCGACGAACTGCTGGCCAGGGCGCTGGCGCGCTGGGAGCAGCAGGACCGGCAGCATCTCAAGCTCTCGCTGAGCGCCGGCAGCGCCGCGGCCGAGCGCCTGGCCGATTTCGTCTGGCGCACCAGCCGGCAGACGCTGACCCACCGCATTTATGTGGCCCTGTGCGCCACGCCCGATCATCCCTGCATCGGGCCGGTGCTCAGGCGTGTGACCGAGCGCCGCGTCAAATACCTGGCCGGTGCCCTGCGGGAGCTGGGCCTGCCTGAAACCCAGGCGCGCCACCGCGCCAACCTGATGTACTCCTCGTATGTCGGCTACCTGCAGCTGCAGGCCCAGGGCCTGGTGCCGGACAAGGACGAGCCGGATTTCGACGCCTACGTGCAGCACGTGATCGAGACATTGATCGAGGTTTGATGGTTTGCTGGTTTGCTGGTTTGCTGGTTAAGCAATGGTATCGGTTGTCAGCTGTCCTTCCGCGGCGAAGCCGCCCTCCATTGCTTGGCGGCTGCCGAACCAGCCAACCAGCCAACCAGCCAACCAGCCAACCAGCCAACCAACTCGTCAGGGCCGATGTTCGCGCCCGAGATATTCGTGGCTCTGCATCTCGATCAGGCGCGAGACGGTGCGTTCGAAGGGGGCGGCCAGGCGCTTGCCGGTGTAGAGCGCTTCCGGCGCGACTTCGGCGGAGATCACCAGCTTGACCGCCCGGTCGTAGCTTTCGTCGACGAGATGGATGAAACGCCGTGCCGCGTCGTTGTCGCTCTCGTCCATGGCCGGCACGTCGCTGAGGAAAAGCGTGGAAAAGCGCCGCGCCAGTTCGATGTAGTCGCCGCTCGAACGGGGACCCAGGCAAAGGGTTCCGAAATCGAACCAGGCGACGGGTCCGGCCCGGCGCAGGGGCCTGAGCCGGCGCCCGCGTACCTCGATTGCGTTGTCGCTGCCTCGTTCGCCACGGGTCAGGGAATCGAACTCTCCGGCCATCTCCTCGCGACTGTCGTCGTCGACCGGGTGATAGTAAATGCGGTGCCGGCTCAACTCGCGCAGGCGGTAGTCGGTTTCGGCATCCAGGCGGACCACCTCGCAGTGCCGCTCGATGGCCGCGATCGCCGGCAGGAACCGCTGGCGCTGCAGGCCGCCCGCGTAGAGATCCTGGGCGGCGGTGTTGCTCGTCGCCACCAGGCACAGGCCGCGTTCGAACAGCGGCTGCAGCAGGCCGCCGAGCAACATGGCGTCGGCGATGTCGCTGACGTGGAACTCGTCGAAGCACAGCACCCGGCAGCGCCCCGCGATCTCCCTGGCCATCGCCGGCAGGGGGTCGCGCTGGCGCCGATGCTGCTTGAGGGCATCCTGGACATGATCCATGAAACGGTGAAAGTGGATGCGCCAGGTCGGTACGTCGGCCTCGTCGAGGCTCTCGGCGAACAGGTCCATCAGCAGGGTCTTGCCGCGCCCGACATCACCGTGAACATAAAGCCCCTCAACGGGCGGGTGTCGACGGCGCCAGCGGCCGATCAGCCCAGTGGGGTGAACGCTCAGCGAGCGATAGCGCCGGTCTAGCTGACCCATGACGACCTGCTGCGCCGGGTCGGGCTGCAGGTGGTCTTGGTCGAGCAGGGTTTGATATCGCGCGAGCGGCCCGGTGGCGGCCATGACGCTCAGGGCAGGTTGGGCTGGACGTGGTTCTTGATCAGGCCGCGCAGGTCCATCAGGCGGCGGTGGAAGAAGTGTCCAGTGCCCTCCATCACGACAAGATTGGCGTCCTGCCCCAGCTTCTCGGCCCAGGTGTAGACGGCTTCCGGCGATACCACCTCGTCTTCGTCGCCCTGTACCACCAGCCACGGGCAGTTGGGTGGCTGCAGGTCGGCAAAGCCGTAGCGCTCGACCGGCGGTGCAATGGAGATGAGTTGGCGCACCGGCAGGTTCTGGGCTGCCTTGAGGACGATGTGGGATCCGAAGGAGAAGCCGCCCAGCCAGAGATCGTCGTCGGGGCGAACTTTTCGCACCCAGTCGATTACCGCCATCAGGTCGTCCGTCTCGCCCTCGCCGTCGTCGAACTCGCCTTCGCTGTCGCCCACCCCGCGAAAGTTGAAGCGCACGGTGCGCAGACCGAGTTCCCGCAGGCTGCGTTCCATGATGGTCACGACCTTGTTGCGCAGGGTGCCCCCGTGTTGCGGGTGCGGATGGCACAGAACGGCCGTGGCGGGCCGTTCGTCTTCGGCCGCGGGCACGTCGGCCAGGCACTCGATACGGCCGGCCGGGCCGGAGATGAAGAATTCGCTGGATTCGCTCGGGTAGTGGGCCGGGTCGGTATCCATGAGGGGTCCTTGACGGTTGCCAACCGCGCTCGAATGCCACCGAACTTGCCGCGTGGCCTGCTGCGGGGGCATCATCATAACCCACTCAAACCGCCCACTGCAGGTTCTCGATACGGCATGAATCATCTGGCGCACGTCGTGCTTGCCGGCAGCCGGGAGGGGTTTCGGCTCGGCGCGTTCCTGGGCGATCACGTCAAGGGGAGGCAGGCGCTCGCCGAGCTCCCTGCCGGCTGGGCTGCCGGGGTCGAGCTGCATCGGCGCGTCGATACCCTGAGTGACTCCCACCCCGCCGTGAGCGGGCTGCTCGAGCGGCTCGATCCGCCCTGGCGGCGCTACGGCGGCGTGATTTTCGACGTGCTGTTCGATCACATGCTGACACGCCATTGGTCGCGATTCGGACCGATGCCGCTGGCGCAACTCGGCGACGACATCGACCGGATGCTGGCCAGGCACCGTTCGAGCTTTCCGCCGAGGCTGGTGAGATTCAGTCTTTGGGCGAGAAACCGGGGTCTATGGCACCGCTATGGTGAGCGCGCCATGCTCGAGGAGATTTTCAGCCTGCTGGCGCGGCGCCATGGACGCCGCTGGCCGCTGGCGGGCGGACTACGCCTGCTCGACCACCACGAGGCAGCCATCGAGCAGGCGTTTCTGGAACTGTTCCCGGACCTGCTGGTCCGGATCGCCGGGGAGCGTGCCCGCATTCATTCCGTCTGGTCGAGCATGTGATCCACCGATGCGGCAACCTGCTCGTCGCTGAGGTCGTTTCGGCCACCGCGCGCCGGCATGGCGTTGATGCCGTCGATGGCGTTGGAGACGAGCGTTTCGCGCCCCTTGTCGTCAAGCCGTTGACCCATTTCGTCGGCGACCAGGCGAGGCGCGCCGGCGGTGCCGGAGTCGTGGCAGGCGGCACAGACCCGGCTGTAGATCATCTCGCCGTCGGTCGAGCCCTCGAATGCAACCGCCTGCTCGCTTTCGGCTGCGGCCTCTTCGGCAGCTTCCCGGGCGGCCGCGCGTCCCGTTTCACCGGCGTAGACATCGGCGACCCGTTGCAGACGTTCTTCGATGGCGGCCTGTCGCGCGGCGCTTGTATCGCCTTCATACTCGCGGTTGTGAATGATCAGGGCCAGCACGATGATGACCACGGTAAAGGCGACCAGCCCGGCCAGCACCGCGCTGAACGTTTGAATGAATTGACGATCATGTTGCTCGGACACGCCGGACGGACCTCACGTTGAACTGAAAACGGAACGCGGCCCGGTTGCAGGCCGCAAAAAACCGAATTATACCGCCTGCCCGCTTGCGGTTACAGTCGCATCT
Organism: uncultured Wenzhouxiangella sp.; assembly: GCA_964606365.1. Taxonomy (GTDB): domain Bacteria; phylum Pseudomonadota; class Gammaproteobacteria; order Xanthomonadales; family Wenzhouxiangellaceae; genus Wenzhouxiangella. The sequence continues at coordinate 5,796 of CAZSGS010000001.1, forward strand.
TCTTTGCGCAGCCGCGCAACCACGGCGGTTCCGGCGGCCGCGCCGGCGAGCGGAACCGCGGCGGCCAGGAGTGCGGCCGGATTGCCGGGTGTCACCATTCCGACCAGGACGAATGCCGCGAATCCCAGCAGCGCGCCGATGCCGAGCCCCCAGGCGGGTTTCGGCGCCATGGCGGCGGCCATCGCACCGCCCAGCGCACTACCCAGCATCCAGGTCAGCGCCGGCAGCGGCAGCAGGGGCCAGACCAGGGTGCCTGCGAAGCGTTCGCCCGTATCGACGAACAGGGCGGTTTCGGGGACGAGAGACCGCAGGCCAGCCAGGACCGCCTCGATCAGGATGACACCGACGAGGACGCCGGCGGCCTGGGCCTTGAGAACAAGCATGCACTCGCACTTCCGCTCGATCGCGAGCTTCAGTCTACCAGTCGCATGCGTGCCTGTGCCGCGCGGGGCGCCTGCGCTATACTGCCTCCTTCACGCGGAACTCACGCCAGCGGTTTCGGGCAATCCGTCCCGACTTTCATGCCGATTCCATCTTCAGTCGCAATGCAATCCACCGGACCGGTCAAATGAGTTCTTTCGAACCTGCGCGTGGTCGCCGATCCGATCCACCGCAGCGCTGGAGTCCCTGGCTGGCGGGCCTTCTGCTACTGGCGGGCGTTGCGGGAACGCTGTTCGTCTACCGCGGCCTGGAGTCGGCCGAGGACGCCGCCCTGGCGCGCTACGTCGGCAACCTGGCCGGCTATATCGAGGCCGACGTACTCACCGACTTGCGCGAGCAGATGAATGCGCACCGGCGCATGTCGACGCGGCTGGCGCACTACGGCCTCGACGACCGCGAAGGCTGGGAGATCAACGCCGGACTGTTCCATTCGCACTACGGCTATTATCGAACCCTGGCCGTTCTCGGGCCGGAGCTTTCGGTGCTGTGGCTGCGCAGCCGCGATGCCGGGTTCCTGTCCGTCGGGGAACGATTTCCCCTGGACGATGATTTGCGTCCGGCGATCGCGCGGGCACGCGCGACCGGGGAGCTCGTGGTGACCCGCCCGCGCATCCTGCCCGACGGCAGGCCGGGGATCAGCATGATCTCGCCGATCGGCACCGATGAGCGGCACGTCGGCTACCTGGCGGCCACGATGGACATTCCCGAAGCCATTGACGCCATGATTCCCGCGCTTTTTCGGGAGTCGCTCGACCTGCACGTGGTCGCGCGTGGGCGGGATGTCTATCCCTTTCCGCCCCAGCCCCTGCCGGATCACTGGGATGCGGGTTTCACGGTCGATCTCGACAACGACGAAGCCGGCTTCCTGTTCGAGTTTGCCGTCAGCGAGGAGATCAGGGACCAGCTGAGCACCGCCATGCCGCTGGTCGTCCTGCTGAGCGGGATTCTGCTCTCCGTGCTGCTGGCGGCGATTGTCTTCCTCGGCCTCAATGCCAGCGCTCAGGCGCAGGTGCTGTCACGCGCCAACCGGCGCCTGGAGGAGGAGATCGGCGAGCGCGAAGCGGCCGAGCGCGAGCTGGCCTTCCTGGTCGACCATGACGGCCTGACCGGCCTGCCCAATCGGTCCGGCATTTCACGGAACCTCGCCGAGATGATCGAACACCACGGCAACCATGAAACGCAGCTGGCGGTCCTGTTCCTGGATCTGGATCAGTTCAAGGACATCAACGACTCGCTCGGGCACCAGATGGGCGACCAGTTGTTGTGCGAGATCCCGCGTCGCCTCGCCGGCGTGCTGCGCGATCGTGATTTCATCGGCCGCCATGGCGGCGACGAATTCCTCATCGCGGTCAAGCGCGCCGATCGCGAGCAGATCGAGCAGCTGGCCGGGAACATCCTGCGCTCGCTCGACGGCGGTTTCGCCGTGGAAGACCATCGCCTGTTCATCTCCGGCAGTATCGGTATCGCCTACTACCCGGAATCGGGCCGCTCGGTGAGCGAACTGATCCAGAACGCCGATACGGCGCTTTTCAAGGCCAAAAACGCCGGTCGAAACCAGTTCGCGGTGTTCACCCGCGAGATGCTCGCCCAGGCACAGCATCGACTCAACCTCAGCCGGGACATCCGTCACGCCCTCGAGGACGGCGAGTTCCGAGTCGTCTATCAGCCCATCATCGACATGCGCGACCTGTCCATGCGCGGTGTCGAGGCGCTGCTGCGCTGGAACCACCGCGAGGGCTACGCCGTTCCCCCGCAGGAATTCATTCGCGTGGCCGAAGAAACGGGCATCATCGGCCGGCTCGGACAGTTCGTGCTCGACCGGTCGTTGTCGGACGTCGCGCACTGGAAAACCCTCTCCGACGATCTGCCCTGGCTGGCCGTCAATGTTTCCGGCGCGCAGATCCACGAGGCCGGTTTTGCCGAGCAGCTGAGCGTGCTGCTGCACCAGTACCGGATCGAACCCGAGCGCCTGCATCTCGAAATCACCGAAGAAGTGCTGATCGAGAACCTGGCCCGCAACCGACGGATGTTGCACAAGCTCGACGAGATCGGTATGCGCATCGTCGTCGACGACTTCGGCGTCGGCTACTCATCGCTGAGCTATCTCAAGAACTTCCCGATATCGGTGGTCAAGATCGATCGCGGATTCGTGCGCGATATCGTCTCCGATCCCGAAGACCAGGCGATCACGCGAACGATCTGCGCCCTCGCCGCCGACCTGGGGATGCAGACGGTGGCTGAAGGCGTCGAAAGCGACGAACAGCTCGCGCTACTGGCGAGCTATCGCTGTTCCTTCGCCCAGGGATTCCTGTTCGCCCGTCCGGTCGAGGCCGACGAGATCGCCAGGATGATCCAGGGGCACCTTCCCTGGCTTGGGCGATGATGCGGCATGCCCGGGCATTCCGACGATTGCCGCCCGGTCGGCGGCCGCGCGATGAGATGGCGCCGGGTGGCGTTCCGGCCGCGACGAGTGCGCTACAATAAGTACCTTAGCGCCCGTAGCTCAGCTGGATAGAGTACCGCCCTCCGAAGGCGGGGGTCGCAGGTTCGAATCCTGCCGGGCGCGCCAATTTCAGCTATAGCCTCGTCCACTCGACGAGGCTTTTTCATTCCACGAAGCCGAATTCGAACCTGCGACAATCAACAATCCAGGTTCGCATTGTGCGCCCCGCGCACAATCGCTGGAGCGTCAGCGACAGCCCGAAGGGCAAGCGGCCGCCAGGCCGCGCAGCAATCCTGCCGGGCGCGCCAATTTCAGCTATAGCCTCGTCCACTCGACGAGGCTTT
>CAZSGS010000001.1:9123-14022 GCA_964606365.1 uncultured Wenzhouxiangella sp.
TTCATTCCACGAAGCCGAATTCGCGAACCTGCGCCCTGACTTGACACGGCGGCTTCCACCGCTGAAGCTACTGCGTTTTGGAATCCAGCGTAGTGTTCTGGCCGCGGCTGGCGGCCTTCACCTTCCGCACGGCGTCCACCCAAGGACTCGCGTTTCCGTCGGTTTCTCGGGGCAGGGCCTGGTTTGTCCGACCGGGTCGGGCGGTGCGTCCGGAACAGGGCGCGGGATTCGGTAATCCAACCACAGATGGGAGACCAATCGGATGTTCGAGCGCCTGGTGCGGCCGGTCATGGCCGTCGCGATCATCACCCTGGCCGCCGGCGGCGTTGCCACGACCGACTTCGCTCGCGCCCAGGAGGGGCCTTCCGAGCAAACGGCGCAGCACGCGCGGGCCATCGACATTGCGCGAGGCCATGTCGAGCGTCATCTGGACGCGCTGGGGCTCGTGCCCGGCGACATTGACGAGTTGACCGTCAGCGACGTCTACGCAACCCGACATACCGGAGTGACGCATGTCTATCTTCTGCAACGCCACGAAGGAATTGCGGTTCACAACGGGCTGATCAACCTCAACGTGCTGGCCGATGGCGAGGTGCTGCACGCCGGCAGCCGGGCGGTCGAGGGCCTCGATCGGCGCCGGCTGGCCGTCGAACCGCGGGTCGCTCCCCTGCAGGCCGTCGAAGCAGCGGCGCGGGCTTCCGGGATGAGCATTGACGAGCCCATCCGGATGCTCGAACAATCCGCGAACGCGTCCCGGCAATCGGTCTTTTCGGAAGCCGGCATCGCGCTCGAGCCGATGAAGGCCAGACTGGTCTACTTTTCGGACGCGAAGGAGCGGTTGCGTCTGGCCTGGCAGGTGGAAATCTATGAACGCTCCGCGCAGCACTACTGGCTGAGTTTCGTGGATGCCCTGACCGGCGACGTGATCGAGCGGCGCGATCAGGTGGTGCACGATCGCTGGGACAAGGGACACGGCGCGGCGAGCGCTCCGCACTCGGCCTCCGCCGAACGCGGCCCGGCGCCGGCGCGTTTCGCGCGAGCCGGGACCGCATCGACCGAAGACGGTTCCGGGTACCGCGTCTACGAATTGCCCAAGGGCAATCCCGACGACGGTGGGCGCACGCTCGTCGGCGAGCCGGCCCATGCGCCGGCCTCACCCTTCGGTTGGCACGATACCGACGGGGTCGAAGGGGCGGAGTTCACCATCACGCGCGGCAACAACGTACACGCCTACCAGGACCGGAACAACAGCAACTCCTCGTCCGGCGACGAGCCCGACGGCGGCTCGGAACTGGCCTTCGATTTTCCCCTCGATCTCGGTGACGATCCCGTTGACTACATCGACGCGGCCGTCACCAACCTGTTCTACTGGAACAACGTGCACCACGACCTGAGCTACGTGCGCGGCTTCGACGAGGCTGCCGGCAACTTCCAGGTGTCCAACTACGGAAACGACGGGGCGGGCGACGATCCCGTGCGGGCCGAGGCCCAGGACGGTGCCGGCGTCAACAACGCCAACTTCATGACGCCGGCGGACGGCAGCCCGCCGCGCATGCAGATGTTCACCTGGGATCTGACCACGCCGGGTCGCGACGGCGACCTGGATGCCGGGATCATCCTGCACGAGTACGCTCACGGGATTTCCAATCGCCAGACCGGGGGGCCGTCCCAGGCCTATTGCCTGGGCAATGCCGAGCAGGCCGGCGAGGGTTGGAGTGACTGGCACACGCTGGTGTACACGGCAAAGCCGGAGCAGTCCGCCACCACCAATCGCGGTGTCGGTACCTACGTGCTCGGCGAGTCGCCCGACGGTGTCGGAATCCGCGCCTACCCTTACAACACCGACATGGGCGTCGACCCGCGCACCTATGCCGACACGCAAAGCGCCTCGGTTCCCCACGGCGTCGGTTCGATCTGGACGGCGATGCTGTGGGAGGTGTACTGGAACCTGGTCGACGAGCACGGTTTCAATCCCGACTTCTACGCCGACTGGGACCAGGGCGGCAATCTGCTGGCCATGCAGCTGGTCAACGACGGGCTCAAGATGCAGCCCTGCAGCCCCGGTTTCGTCGACGCACGCGACGCCATCCTCGCCGCCGACCAGGCCCTGACCGGGGGTGCCAACCAGTGCCTGATCTGGGAGGGCTTCGCCAAGCGCGGGCTCGGTTTCAGTGCCAGTCAGGGCGACAGCGATTCCAACGCCGACAACAGCGAGGCGTTCGACTTGCCCGCGGCCTGCCAGTTCGGACAGGTCTCGCCGCCGGCGCAGGCGGCCTGTGCCGGTGATCCGGTGGATTTCGAGATTTCCCTGGGCTCGGCCTGGACGGCGCCGGTCGACCTGTCGGTCAGCGGCCATCCCGGTACTGCCGCGTTCAGCGAGAATCCGGTCGATGCGCCCGGTGCGTCGACGCTGACGATCGAGGATACGGCCGAGGCCGCGGCCGGCGCCTACGATCCGGTCGCGGAGGCCACCGACGGCAGCGCAACCGAGCAGTTCCAGCTCGCCCTCGACCTCTTCGACCAGCCGCCGGCCGCCGCCTCGCCCGAGGCACCCGCCGACGGGGCCGACGACGTGGTGTTTCGTCCCACCCTCAGCTGGACGCCCGCCGCGGACTCGGTCGACTACCTGGTCGAAGTGGCCACCGACGACGCCTTCGCCAACGTGGTCTATTCCGCCCAGGTCGAAGCAACCTCGCACGAGCTGGCGTTGGAACTGGCGGCCGATACCGAGCACTTCTGGCGTGTTCAGGCGCTCAATCCCTGTGGGGCCGCGTCCGCTTCATCGACCAACAGTTTCACCACGGCAGCGACATCGCTGGTTTGCGGCGCAACGATGGACTTCGAATCGGGTATCCCGGGCGACTGGACCGTCACCGATGACTCGCCGGGTGGTGACGGCATTACCTGGGTGACCACGGCCGACGAGGAGTGCGGTATCGACAACAGCACGGGCGCTTCGGGCACCGCCGCCTGCGCCGACAGCGACTATCCGGGTTCGGCCAACTCCCCGGCCTACGATACGTCGTTGGTCACACCGCCCATCGATCTTTCGGGTGTGGATTCCGCGACGCTCGACGTCAGTACCTATTTCCGCTACTACGACGACTCGCAGTTCAACATCGAAGTCTGGAACGGCTCGGACTGGGACGTGGCCTGGACGGTCGATTCGGACAGCCAGACCGATGTCGATGTCGATCTCGATGCCTACACCGGTGCCGACAACGTAGAGGTTCGCTTCCGCTACGTCGGCGACGGCTGGGACTACTATGCGCAGGTCGACGACGTTGCGCTCAGCTGCAGTGGTTCGGTCTCGCACGAGGTGACCGCCGCTGTCGGCGGCGGCCAGGGCGACATCACGCCCGCCAGCCAGGTGGTCGAGCAAGGCGAGGCCGCGGGCTTCTCGGTGACGCCGGATGCCGGCTGGTCGGTGGATTCGGTCACCGGCGATACCTGCACGCCGGTCGATGCCGGCGGCGGCAGCTGGACGGCCGAGAACATTGACGAAGCCTGCTCTGTCACGGCCACGTTCCAGGCCAACCAGTACAGCGTGACGCCGTCGGCCGGGAGCGGCGGCGAGATCTCGCCGTCCAGCCCCCAGAGCGTCGATCATGGCGACAGCCTGCAGTTTTCGGTGACGCCCGATCCGGGATACGCCATCGAGTCGGTCGGGGGATCCTGCGGCGGCACTCTGGCCGACGAGGTGTTCACGACCGCTGCGGTCGAGGGCGAGTGCAGCGTCGACGCAGTTTTCGAGGTGATCGTCGACGGCGTTTTTGAAGACGCGTTCGAAGCGCAAGCGCCCTGAGCGCTGCGCGGTCGACCGCCCGGCCGGAAGCCGGCGGGCTGCTCCGGCCGATTCCGTCCTCGCGCGCGCCCCGGACCGCTATACTCGCGAGTATGGTCCGGGTTCTCATGATTCTTTCAGTCACGGCTGCGCTCGCCGCGCAGCCGACGGTCGCACAACAGCCTTCCTGCGCCGAATTGTTCGAGCAGGCCGAATCGATTCGCGCCATGAGAGACCGCAACGCGGCCGATGGCGTCGAGCGGGGGCGCGAGTTGCTCGAACGATTGGCGGACAGCGCGATCACGGAATGTACCGCGGGCGTCATGATGGTACACGGCGCGGTGGCCTCGAACCTGCACATCCTGGGTGAGCACGAAGCCGCGATCAAAGCCGTGGACCAGGCCCTGGTCCTGTCCGGGGAGGTGGAGGATCCGGTCCGGATCGCCTCGGTCCGGCGCACAGCCGGTGTCGTCTTCTGGGAGATCGGCGCCCACGACCGCGCGCTGGAGCACTACCTCGCAGCGCTGGAGGCCAGCCGCGCGGCCGATGATGTCGGCGGCGCCGCGCGCGCGGCCGGCAACATCGGCAATCTTCACAATTCCCTGGGAAACTGGGAGGATGCGCGCGTCTATCATCGCCAGGCCCTCGAGGGTTTCGAGGAGGTCGGCTGGCAGGAAGGCATCGCAGGCACCCTGGTCAACCTCGGGGCACTGGCGGCACGCATGGCCGAGTCCCACGCCGAAGCGGATCAGTCCGAGGCGGCACGGGCCGAGCACGAAGCCAATCTCGAATACAACCGCCGGGCGCTGGACTTGTTCGAGGCGCTCGAGAATCCGCGCGGGATTGCCTACGCCGCCGACAATATCGCTCGCGCCTTGATTCACCTCGAGCGGGTCGAAGCGGCCCTCGGCTACCACGGGCAATCGCTCGAGCTGCGCCGCGAGGTGGGTGACACCACCGGTGTCATCAACTCGTTGCAGACCGGCGCCGAGGCGCACATGGCGCTCGGGCAGGCGGAGGAGGCCCTGGCGTTGCTCGACGAGGCCGAGGCGCTGGTGCCCGAGGAGAACCGGACGCTGCTTCGACAGATTCTGCAGCTGCAGGTATCGGCATTC
>CAZSGS010000001.1:14032-16822 GCA_964606365.1 uncultured Wenzhouxiangella sp.
GAGGCCCGCGGCGACTACCGCGCGGCGTTTCGCCGGCTCGAGCGCCTCATGTCGCTCAATGACGCGCAGGCCACCGAAGAGATGGCCGCGCGGGTCGAGCAGCTGCAAGAGACTTTCCGAGCCGACCAGCTCGAGCGAGAGCTGGCGCTGCAGCGCGCGCGTGCCGAGGTGTCCGAGCAGCGGGTGCGACGCCAGCGGCTGATCAGCGCCGGCTCGATCGTCACGGTCGTACTGCTGCTCGTGGTGATGGGGCTGCTCTACAGTCGACTTCGCCTCGGTCGTCGGGTATCACGCTCGCTCGATCGGGCGGCCCGCACCGACCCGTTGACCGGTTTGTCGAACCGGCGCGACATGAGCGAGAAGATCGACCGGGCCCTGCTGCGACGCAACGAGCACAACGAGCCCGCTTCCTTGATCATGGCCGATATCGACAGCTTCAAGCGAATCAACGACACGCTCGGTCACCAGGTCGGCGACGAAGTGCTTGTGCACGTCGCGGAACTGATCAGGAACCAGGTGCGCGGCGTGGACGCCGCTGCGCGGTGGGGCGGTGAAGAGTTTCTGATTCTGCTTCCCGGCACCCGCGAAAGCGGTGCACGCAGCGTTTCGGAGAACCTGCGGCGCGCCATCGAGGAGTCGCCGCCGAGCGTCGGTGGACGACCGCTGTCGTTGACGATGACCTTCGGTTTGACCGAGATCGAACCTGGTGCCGGCTTCAACGACCTGGTCAAACGCGTCGACGATGCCATGTACGCCGGCAAGGCGCGCGGCAAGAACCGAGTGGTTTCCACCGCGGAGCTGGCGTCGTGAGCACGCGTCCCGCACGGGCGGTCGTACTGCTCTCCGGCGGTCTCGATTCGGCCACCGTGCTGGCCGAGGCGATTGCCGCCGGCCACGAATGCCACACTCTGGCAGTGGACTACGGACAGCGTCACCGGGCCGAGCTGCAGGCGGCCCGGGGGCTGAGCCGCGCACTGGGAGCGGCTTCGCACCGTCAGGTGCGCGTTGACCTGCGTGCTATCGGCGGTTCGGCGCTGACCGACGACATCGCGGTGCCCGAGACCGACACGACCGGCATCCCGGTGACCTACGTTCCGGCCCGCAACACGCTCATGCTTTCTCTGGCGCTCGGACACGCGGAGGTCATCGAGGCTCCCGAACTGTTCATGGGCGTCAACGCCGTCGACTACTCCGGCTACCCGGACTGTCGACCGCAGTTCATCGCGGCGTTCGAAGCGCTTTGTCAGGTGGCGACCCGGGCCGGTGTCGAGGGCGCGGGCTTTCGCGTGCACGCACCCCTGATCAGTCTCTCCAAGGCGGAGATCATTCGTCGCGGCGGGGCGTTGGGCGTCGATTACGGCCTGACCGTATCGTGCTACCAGGCTGACGATGCCGGGCGAGCCTGTGGGCGTTGCGATTCGTGCCGTATTCGTCGGGCGGGATTCGAAGCCGCCGGCCTGACGGATCCGACCCGCTATGCGCCCGATGATTGAGCGACCCTTGCTCGCGGGATTCCGAAGCGCCGATACTCGGAACGCACCGGGCGAGCGACCCGCCCGACGGGGAATTTCGACGCAGGCCCTTGATCATGAGCAATCACCCGCCACCCGATGACGAACGCACGGTCGTAGACGGCTCCGCCCGCGGCGTCGATGTCGAATCCGGCGTTCCCGATCGGATCGGGCCCTACCGTCTGATCCGGCGGCTCGGAAGCGGCGGCATGGGCACGGTCTATCTCGCCGAGCAACTCGAGCCGGTGCAGCGCAAGGTGGCCCTCAAGCTGATCGGAGAGCGGCAGGGCGGCGGATCGGCCGGGGCCATGTTCGAGGTGGAGCGACAGATGCTCGCGCGCATGCACCACCCGGCCATCGCCCAAGTGTTCGACGCCGGCACGACCGAGGACGGCCGGCCATGGTTCGCCATGGAATGGGTGCGCGGCGAGCCGATTCTCGATCACGTGGAGCGGCATGAGCTCGACATCCGGCAGCGGCTGGACCTGTTCGTGCGCGTAAGCGCCGGTATCCAGCATGCCCACCAGCAAGGGGTCATCCACCGCGACATCAAGCCGGGGAATGTACTCGTCGACCGGGTCGACGGGCTTTCCCTGCCCAAGATCATCGACTTCGGCGTGGCGACCGGCATTGTCGAAGTCGCCGGGCAACGCCGTTCGGACACGACCGACCGGGCGGGAACGCGCGGCTACATGAGCCCGGAACTGCTGGCCGGCCCGGCCGCGGAAGTGGACACGCGTACCGATGTCTATTCCCTCGGTGTACTGCTGTTCGAGTTGCTGACCGATCGCCGCCCGCCGCCGGCGGACGAAACTGCGGCCCTGGAGACGGTTCGGCGAATGCTGGTCGGCACGGTTCGCAGCGCCGAGCGGAAGGAACCCACCGGCAAGGAGGGCGCGCAGGATACCCGGCGCCTGCCGCGGGAGTTGCGCTGGATCCTGGCGCGTGCCCTGGCCCCGGCGCGCGATGACCGCTACGACTCGGCGGCCGCGCTGGCGGCCGACCTGCGCCGCTACCTGAACAATGAAGTGGTCGAGGCGGTTCCCGCCACCCGCGCCTATCGTTGGCGCAAGTTCCTGGCGCGCAACGCGCTTGCCGTCGCTGCGGCGTCAACGGTTGCCCTGGCGCTGTCGGTCGGGCTGGTGGTGGCGGTCTATGGGCTCGTGCAAGCACGGGCCCAGGCCGATCGGGCGGAACAGATCGCGGTTTTTGCCACGGGCATGCTGTCGTCGATCGACCCCGAGGTGGCCGAAGGCGCGCCAACGCCGGTGCTCGATCG
>CAZSGS010000001.1:16832-17657 GCA_964606365.1 uncultured Wenzhouxiangella sp.
TACAGTGAACTGGTCGATCAGCCCGCGATTCGTGCCGAGATCGAACTGACGATCGGCAGGGTCTACGCCAATCTTGGCCAGTATCAGCTCGCGCGCCGGCATCTGCAAAGCGTGCTCGACTTGCCCGATGGACAAGCACCGCTGGCGATCCATCTCGATGCGGGCGTGGAGCTGAGCCGGATCGACATTCAGGAATCGAAGCTGGCCGACGCCGAGCATCGGGTCGACCAACTGCTGAAGACAGCGGAGCATCATCTGCCCTCTACCCGGCGGCAGTGGCTGGGCCTGCTGTCCACCCGGGGCAGCATCCGGGCCGAGCAGGCCCGCCATGATGAGGCTCTTGCGATCTTCGAGCGCATCCTCGATGAAATCGGTTCGGCGCCGTCGGATGATCTGCGGCGGCTCCACATCAGCGTCATGCGGCAGATGGGCCAGTCCTATTCCGAGGTATACGAGTTGGAGGAAGCCGGGCGCTGGTTCCAGGCTGCCCTCGATGCCGCCAGCGCGTGGGACGATCCCACCGCCCGTTCGATCAGGAGCAAGCTGTTCAACGACCGCGCCGTGGTGCTGCTCAGGCAGCAGCGCTATGCCGAGGCCGAGCGCGTGTTGCGCGAAGGCCTGCGCGATTCGGTGAGGCGCTACGGTGACGACCATCCCGGCCTGATCGTTCAGTACGGCAACATGGCCGGTGCACTCCGGCAGCAGGGCGGTGACGACAAGCTCGAGGCGTCATTGCCCTATTACGAGCGCGCCCGGAGCATGGCGGTGGAGCGCTACGGGCCCGACCATCCCCAGTCCGTCGCTTTTACCTACAATCTGGGCAAT
>CAZSGS010000001.1:17667-24250 GCA_964606365.1 uncultured Wenzhouxiangella sp.
TGCCTATCGAGAGTCGGGGCAGATCGAACAGGCGCTGGCCATGCACCGCGAAGCGCTCGAACGTCGCCGCGTGATGCCCGAGTCCCACCTGTTCCAGGGCCTGGTTCACTTCGGCCTTGGACAAAGCGAACTGGCCGCCGGCCACTTCGAGGTCGCGCGGGAGCATCTGCAAATCGCCGTCGATCGACTGGGTGAACTGGCGGGAGAGGATTTCGCGCGGCGAATCGAGGCAATGGACGCTCTGGCCGACGCCTACGACGCCCTGGGCAACACGGACCGGGCCGCCGGTCTGCGCGACGAGGCCGAGCGGCTTCGCGCTGTCGGTACCGAATGATCTGCGCGTTCAGCCTTCGAGTGGGCCACGCGGTCCGATAGGAGTTTGCCCGCGTCGATATGCTGAATATCCGCGCATTCCCGCCGACCATCGGGTAAGGTAATCGAACGGGAATCATTCAAACCGAGCAAGGAACCCAAGCACACGCGCGATGGACGGCGGCCTGAATCTCAGCGGCGACATGATACTGGTGCTGATGCTGCTGGGGCTGACCGTGGCGCTGTTCGTCACGGAGCTGGTTCGCCTGGATGTTGCCGCGATCTGCATCATGGTGCTCGTCGGCCTGCTCGGGCTGGTTCCCGGCGATCAGCTCTTCTCCGGTTTTTCTTCCAATGCCGTCATCGCCATCATCGCGGTGATGATTCTGGGCGCCGGCCTGGATCGGACCGGCGTGATGAACGTCGTGTCCTCGTTCATCGTCAAAGTCGGCGGGCCGTCGGAATCGCGCATCAGCGCCATGATCTCCGCCACCGTGGGCTTGACCTCGAGTTTCATGCAGAACGTGGGCGCCACGGCACTGTTCATGCCCGTGGTCAGCCGCATTTCCGCGCGCTTGGACCTGCCCCTGTCGCGCCTGCTCATGCCGATGGGTTTCTGCGCCATCGTGGGCGGCACGGTGACCATGGTCGGGTCTTCGCCATTGATCCTGCTCAACGATCTCATCGATACCTCCAACCGTTCGCTGCCCCCCGGCGCGGAGTCGATGCAGCCGTTCCAGCTGTTCGATGTCACCCTGGTTGGCCTGGGCCTGCTGGTGAGCACGTTGCTGTATTTCTTCTTCGCCGGATCGGCTCTGTTGCCGAAGACCGAGGAGAAGAAGCCGGCCTCGCCCGGGCGCACCAAGAACTATTTCAAGGATGTCTACGGCATCGAGGGCGACATCTACGAGATGCTGGTCACCGTCGATTCGCCGCTGGTGGGCATGCGAATCGCCGAAGCCGAAAACCTCGAAGGCGCACCGCTGATGCTCGCCATTCAGAACACCGACAGCCCGCGCCTGGCGCCGCCGGCCGGCGAGATGATCTGGGTCGGTACGGTGCTCGGCGTAATGGGCACGCGTGAGCAGGTGGGCGAGTTCGCCCTGGCCAACAACCTGCGCCTGCAGCCGCGGCTGCGGACTTTCGGCAGCCTGTTCAACCCGACGCGCGCCGGGATTTCGGAGGTGGTCATCCCACCCGGATCGAGATTGATCGGTCAGACCATCGGCAAAGCGCGCCTGCGCTCGCGCTTCGGTATTTCGGTGCTCGCCATCAACCGTCGCAACGAGATCATCACCCAGGACCTGCGCGAAGAAGTGCTGCAGGTCGGCGACTGCCTGGTGTCGCACTCGACCTGGCGCGATCTGGCCAGCCTGGCCCGCGACAAGGATTTCATCGTGGCCACCGATGTGCCGAAGGAGGAACAGCGACCGCAGAAAGTCGTGCATGCCGTCTGCTTCTTCGGCCTGAGCCTGTTTCTGATCCTGTTTACGGACTTCGAATTGTCCGTCGCCTTGATGGCGGGCGCCATCGGCATGGTGCTCACAGGGGTACTCAGCATGGACGAGGCCTATCAGGCGGTGAGCTGGAAGACGGTTTTTCTGATGGCCGGCCTCATTCCGCTCGGTATTGCCATGGAAGTGACCGGCACGGCGGCCTGGCTGGCCGAACAAGTCCTGGATGCGCTCGGCAATGTTCCCGAACTGGTGGTGCAGATCGTGCTCGCGACCCTGGCAACCCTGTTCACCCTGGTGATGTCGAATGTCGGTGCGACCGTTCTGCTGGTGCCCATCGCCGTCAATATCGCGCTCGCCACGGGAGGCAATCCGGCCGTCTACGCGTTGCTGATCGCGCTGGCGACCTCCAATGCGTTCATCCTGCCGACGCACCCGGTCAACGCCCTGATCATGGGCCCGGGTGGCTACAAGGTGAAGGACTTCGTGCGCGTCGGCGGCGTGATGAGCGTGATCTTCATGGTGGTCATGATCATCGGGCTCAACCTGGTCTTTTAGGGAACCTCCGCGCAGAGTTGCTCAGAGGTTCCCTGGCGTACCCCGGCAGTCGGGTCGGGCCGCCGAGCCGTGCGTCGGCGCCCGAAATGACCGATGGTGATCACTTGTTCTGCATGTAGCGCTCGAGGATGCGTTGGTGCCGGCCGCTCTCGCGCAGCTCGTCGAGAGCCTTGTCGAAGCGTTCGACTACTGCTTCATCGACCGCGGCCCTGCTGAACATCAGGCGCACGTTGCCGTTGCGGACTTCCGTTGGCAGGGCCTCGAAGGCCACGCCCCACTCGCGTCGGTGGTCGATGCTGTTCGCCACGAATGGATCCTCCAGAAAGCCGTCGATACGAAAGTCCATCAGGTTGAGGAAGTTGAGTTCACCGACCGGCGCCTCGACGAACTGGTCGCGCCATTGCGGGTTGTCGAGCACCGCGTCGACCTCCTCGCCGTAGATGTAGCCGCGGGTGAGCCCGAGCCGGAAACCGTTGTCCAGCAGTTCAGTCAGGGTCATGCCGGACCACTGATCGACCTCGTCGGCACGGACGTGGATGCGGAAGGACTCCTGCCGGTACGGTTCGGAGAAGCGCGCGAACTGTTGGCGTTCGGCGGTACGGGTGGCGCCGGGCAGCACGTCGAGATCGCCGGAGCGAACGAGCTGCAGCATGCTGGCCCAGCTGCCCTGATCCCAGGTCAGCTCGCAGTCGGCCGCGTCGGCCATGGCCTCGAGCAGGTCGACGTCGAGCCCCTGTACACGGTTGCCCACGGGGGCGTAATGATAGGGTTCCCAGGGGTCCCAGCCCACCGTGAGTCGACAAGGCTCGGCGTCCGATGCCGCGGAATCGGCAGCCTGTTCGGTCTCGGCGGCTGCCTCGGACGCGGTCTGCGTGGACTCGGTTTCGGCAGCGGGGGGGGCGTCGGATTCCTGACAGGCGACCAGCAGCGGCGCCAGGGCCAGGGCCAGGATGATCGGAAGTCTGCACATGCTTGGTCTCCAGCGGTGACCTGGATTCACTCTATCGGAATTGGCCCGCCGCAGCAATTCCTGCTGGAGGGAGGTTATGCTGGCAGCGAAGCGAGAATGCGACCGTCGGACTCTTCGACCGGGAACTCCCGGAGAGCCGCGTTCTTGCACGGTCCCGCGACGCAAACGCCGCTGGATGGGTTGAAAACCGCCCCGTGATGGGCGCAGACGAGCCGATTGTGTTCGTCGGTGAGAAATCGGTCCGGCGCGAAGTTCAGCGGCCTGCCCTGATGGGGGCAAAGGTTGAACCAGGCGCGCGGTCGGCCCTCGCGCCGGGTCACGATCAGCCAGACGGGTTCGCCTTCGTGCTCGAGCTGCAATTCGCGGTACCGCCCCTCGGTCAGGTCGTCGGCGGGGCACAGGAACACTGGTTCACTCACGGGGTCAGACAGTACATGCAAGATCCAAGACAGCGATTCTATCAGCCGCCGACAAGCCCGCTGGCGCGGCTGGGGCTGATTCTGCTCGGAATCGGCATTCTCGCCCTGAGTTTCTTCGTCGGGGTCATATTCCTCGCCATTGCCGCCGGCGCGGCGATCATCGGTTTCGTCGTGCTGACCGTGCGCCGATGGCTGGGCGGTTCGCGCTCTGGCAAGGGCGATGATGAACTGATCGACGTCGAGTACCGGATCGTGAATCGCCGTCGCGGACCGCGGCGCGACGACTGAATTCGTTCATTCGCGGATGCCAAGCAGCAGCAGGGTGGCCAGCAGGATGGCGACCCACAGTGCCATGCCGCCCACCGGCCAGGTACGTCCCAGCCCGCGTTCCACGCTGCGCGTGACAACCGAAGAGCCCATGCGCCTGCCCGTGTGGGACAACCATCTTCCCGCGAAAGCCAGCACGCCTCGGGCGCGTCCGGCCACTGTCGGAACTGCGTGCCTTGCGACCCAATCGGCATCCAGATTGGTCGAGGGAATCTCGGCCGGGTAGCGCCCGGACCGGTGCATCCACACGATCGCCAGGGTGGCGAAGAGCAACAGCTGCATCTGCGTGAGCACGTGGGTGACGTCATACGGCCAGTAATCGTAGTCGTAGGGCAGGATGGCGTAGAGCGCCTGCGGGTAGACGCCGATACCGATGCAAAGGAAAGCCCCCAGGCCCATCGCCAGCAGCATGTTCAACGGCGCTTCCTTCGCCTCGGCATGACCGTGGCGGGAGAAGAAGCCGAAGTAGGGAATCTTGATCCCGGCGTGTTCGAGCACGCCGGCGGAGGCGAACAGCATCACCAGCCAGACCAGCAGGTGGTCGGTCTTGATCAGCGCGCTCATGATCATCGCCTTGGAAACGAAGCCGCTGAGCAGGGGGAAAGCCGAGATTGAGGCCCCGCCGATGATGCAGAACGTCGCCGTCCACGGCATCTGGCGATAGAGTCCGCCCAGCTTCGCCGCGCTGACGGTGCCGGCCTGTTGCAGGACCGCGCCCATCGACATGAACAGCAGGGCCTTGTAGATGATGTGCGCGAAAGCGTGGGCGGCCGTGCCGTTGAGCGCCAGCTCGGTACCGATGCCCACCCCGACGAGCATGAAGCCGAGCTGGTTGATGATCGAGTAGGAAAGCACCCGCCGCAGGTTGTTCTCGATGATGGCGTAGAAGATGGGGAAGAACGCCATCACCGCGCCGATGTAGATCAGCAGCTCGGTGCCGGGAAAGCCGCGCGCCAGCGTGTAGATCGCGGCCTTGGTGGTGAAGATACACAGGAAAACCGAGCCGGTTGGCGTCCCGCTGGGATAGCTGTCGGGGATCCAGTTGTGCAGCAACGGGAAGCCAGCCTTGAGGCCGAAAGCCAGGAAAATCAGCCAGGTCGCCGGGCCGTCGAGCGTCATCGCCTCGAAGGCCAGGCTGCCGGTGTCGAGCCAGATCAGCAGCGCGCCGGCCATCAGCAGCACGCCGGATAGCACCTGGTAGACGAGATAGCGCAGGCCGGCGGCCACGGACTCGCGAGTGCGCGAAGCGAAAATCAGGCCGGCCGAGGTCAGTCCAAGAAGCTCCCACTGAATGAACAGCGTGAGCAGATCGCCGGCGAACAGTACGCCCATGCCGGCGGCCACGTAGATCAGGGCGCTGACGTGCTGCAGGGTGTCGCGCACCTTCAGCGCGAACAGGATCGACAGCAACGCACCGATGTGGAAGGCGATGCCGAAGATGTAACTGAGTGAATCGGCGCGATAGGGAACCAGTTCCAGGCCCAGCAGGCTCATGCTGCGGGTCACGCCCAGTTCCATATCGAAAAACTGCAGTCCGCCGACGATCGGGGCGGCCAGCATGACCACGGCGCGCAGCCAGCCGCGCGTGAGCGGCACCAGCGCGGCGGCGATCAAAAAGGGCCACACCGGATGGAACTCAGGAATCATAGTAATCCTCGTCGCGCTTGACCAGCGCCCGCAGGCCCTTGGCTACCAGTACCGCGAAGATCAGCGCGCCGAAGCCGTAGAGCGCGTAGAAGAACGGGATCGATTCGACGTCGTTGTAGGTATGTCGGTGAATCAGCAGCTCCACGCCCAGCAGCAGTGCGCACACGATATGCAGGGCCGCGCGAATGCGCTGCTTGACGACCGGATTGTCGGCCCAGCCGGCGTCGTTGTGCTTGGGTTCGTTCATGGCTTCATCCTCCGACCACCATCGTGGCCAGCCGGTGCAGCGGTTCGGGGAAGAAGAACAGCACGACGCAGCCGCCCGAGGTCAGCACCATGGCGGCGACCATCGGCCAGGGGGCTTCCTGGATGCGGCTGGTGTCGAGGCTGTCGTCGGCGCGCCCGAAAAAGGCGCGCATGGGAATGACCAGCAGGTAGATGATGTTGAGCAGCGAGCTGGCGATCAGGGTGGCGACCAGCGCCCAGTGACCGCCCTCGAGGGTGCCGGCGACCAGGTACCACTTCGACCACATGCCGGCGAACACCGGCAGGCCGATGATGCTCAGGCTGGCGATGGTGAACGCGGTAAAGGTGATCGGCATGACGCGTCCCAGGCCGTCGAGCTGGGAAATCTTCTTGCGCTGGTGCGCCACCTGGATGGCGCCGGCGCCGAAGAACAGCGTGATCTTGGCTACCGCGTGCATGGCCAGTTGCAGGACGGCGCCGATGACCGCCAGCGGCGTGGCCACCAGCGCGCCGAGCACGACGTAGCTGAGCTGGCTGATGGTCGAGTAGGCGAGCCGAGCCTTGAGGTCGTCGAGCGTGAGCGCGACCAGGGAGGCAGCAAGGATGGTGAATGCCGCGACCCAGGCGACCCACAGGCTGGCCTGCGTTTC
>CAZSGS010000002.1:0-16822 GCA_964606365.1 uncultured Wenzhouxiangella sp.
TGGGCAGCGCCACGATCTCGACGGACAGCGACCCGTTCGATGTCAGCGCCGCCGCCTTCACTTTCAATGGTTTCGACGCGTTGAACGACGATACGGAAGGGGCCGTGTCCGTCAATGTCGACGCCGAGGGCAATCTCGATTCGACCACGCTGATTCGCTACCAGATGCGCCTGACTGACGATCAAGGCGACGCCGTCGCCGGCCAGAGCTTTACCCACTGCCGGGATGGCTCGGCTTGTACAGACACCGAAGAGATCGGACCGACCGATAGCAACGGACAGGCGTGGTTCGGGCCCGCTGCCGGGGTGCCCGCCGGAGATGCCGGTGTCACGGACCCAGGTGGTACGACGTCACACTTCCTGGTGACTCCGGTTGACAGCGGCGAGCACGTGCTGGAAGTCATTCTCTACGATTGGACAGACAGCAATGATCCAGTCTGGCAGGGTGCCGGCGACCACGAATACACCGTCTCCGAGTAAACCGATTCGCCAAGCGCGGGTGCCGTCGTAGGGGGATGCTCAGCGGCACCCGCGTGCCTGGCCTGGCCCGCGTCAGCAGGCGAGAATGCCCTTTCTGACTGGAGGCAACCTCTGACCATGGGGTCCTGTCGCATTGCCGGATGCCGCCGCCCATGCCTTGTGCTAGTATTTTCCCAACACTGATCGTTCGAGGGTGATTGGTCCCGCAGGATGGAGGCCTGCGGTGCTGGTCGGGGTGACCACCTGAAGGGGGGAGCGAGGGAATGAAAAAGTACGTTCTGGGCGTATTGCTCACTGTCTTCGTGGGCGCCGCCCACGCCGAGCCGCTGCCGGTCTTTGCAAGCGGCTACTACTCCAACATCGACTATCCATTCTCCGAGCACTGGTCGGTCGATTTCAGCGACACCGTTTCGGTGCCGATCTACCTGTTCGAGCCGGGACCGCTGGAGGTCTTCTCGACGACCCTCAATCCGCATTCGGAAGTCTGGGTCACCATCGATAGCACCCAGGGTGCACGCATCGACAACCCTGTTCGCATGAGCGCGCTGCGGCCAACCTACCTCAACCGCGGCTTCTACATTTCCCAGCAGCACCTCGATCAGTCGTCCGACAATCGCTTTTACGTCCATATTGAAGAGCAACCCTGGGGAAACGACTCGATTGGCGACTGGTTCATCGTTCGCAAGCACTTCCACGAAGAACAGCCTGAACTGACCTACCGGCAGGGAATCCGGGATGCCGAACACCGGGCGATCAGTGAAAGTATGCGGCTGGGCTTGATGGAGCAGATCGGAGCCATCAACGAGTACGTCATGCGACGGCAGATGGGGCATCGCAAGCTGGCGGTTGCCTTCAGTTTCGCAACGACCAAGATCAGGATCGTCAACTCGCTGCCGGATTTTTCGCTCGGCGCGCTCGAGATCTTTGCGGGGGCGCTTAACGAAGCGCAGAAGACCGTCGTTCTCACGGAAGCTTCTCCGGGGCACGAAACCTGGCTTTCAGCCCTTGCGGATGTTGGCTGGGGCATCACCAATGCGGCCCAGGGCAACTTCATGCCGGCAGCGGGCACGCTTGTGGAAGCGTCGGCCAACGTCGGGGTCCTCATCAGCGGCCTGCACGAGTTGTATCGAGTCGACGAGGATGTGGAGGCAATCATCGTCGCCGAGAACGCCATGCGACACCTGCTCGAGCAGGAAGGCTTGCCGGAATGGACCGACCAGGATGCGATGCAGGTCGGCGAGTACTATGCCGATCTCCTCAACGAGGAAGCCGACTGCGGCTTCTTCAGCAATGTGTTTTTCCAGTGCTCCTACCTCGACTTCGACCAGGAAACCTATCTGGAGACATTTCGCAACGGCGAAGCGCTGCTTCGCCAGCTGGTGGAGAACTGGCAAACCTCGCTCGACGCCTACACCGATGTCGACCTGGACGGTTTTGACAACCTCGAGGAGATTGCCGAAGGTTCCGATCCGAACGATCCCGACTCGGTACCGGCCTATGCCACCAATCGCAAGCCGATCGCCCAGTTCACGCTCAGCGCCAGCCAGGTCGATATCGGAGATTCCGTCGGCGTTGACGCGTCGCCGTCCAGCGATCCGGATGGGGACGATATTCTGGACTACGACTGGCAACTGGTGACCCCTTCCGGAAGCCAGGCACAACTCCAGGGCAGCGGCGAGACGGTCTCCTTCGATACGGATGTCACGGGTACCTACACGGTGAGTTTGAAGGTCTGGGACGGGATCGCCTGGAGCAGCGTGCCCCAGGTGCAAAACGTGAATGTTCAGTACGGCCAGCCGCCACAGGGGCCGATCACGTTGCCCAGGCAATGGCTGATCGGTAGTGCCGGGGGTGGAGAAAGCGGCCCCGAAGGCTGGAGCAGGGGCCTGAACCAGGGAGACGGATGGTGCGTCAACGTCGGAGATTCAGCTTCCAACGGCTGCTTTAATGCCGGCCCCTGGGTCGAGACCATTGAGATGTGGTTGGTTGATTACAGCGATCATGAACCGGTTGGAATCGCCGGCCGTGAAGGTCAACCGCCTACGCTGCGTACGATAGGTGGCAACGTGGTTGGTTTCGACGACTACGATTGGGTCGGATCGGACGGCTATCAAAGCAATGAGTCCTTCTTTATTGAGATTCCGGAGCCGGGAACCTATTACCTTGCGGCCTACGCATTCGCGAACTTTACCGACGCATCGATCTACTTCGAGGTCGATACCAGTGACGATATCGACGACGACGGTGTCATCAACGAAGAGGACGACTTTCCCCGCGACCCGGATCGTCAGCGCGACTCGGACGGCGACGGCATTGCCGACAATTTCGACGACTTCCCGGCTGACCCGGCCGCCTCGGTGGATTCCGACGGCGACGGCTACCCGGACTCGTGGAATCCCGGCTACGGGGCGTCGGACTCGACCATGGGCTTGACCCTGGATCACCCGTCGTTCGTCAACGACCCCAGTGAATGGGCCGACAGCGATGACGACGGCGTGGGTGACAACGCCGACGCCTTTCCGCTCGATCCCGCTGCCTCCGTCGACAGTGATGGTGACGGCTTCCCGGATGGCTGGAACCCGGGATGGGACGCTAGTCGCGGTGACACATCGCTGTCGCTGGACGCATTCCCGACCGATCCGGCAGCAGCGATCGATTCGGACGGGGATGGCTACCCCGACAGCTGGAATCCGGGCGCCGGGCAAGCGCAGTCGACGACGGGGCTGACGCTCGACGATTTTCCGACGGATTCGGGTGAATGGGTGGACTCCGACCTCGACGGTGTCGGCGACAACTCCGACTGGGCGCCCTCCGATCCCGACGAGTGGCAGGACAGCGACGGTGACGGCGTCGGCGACAATGCCGATGTGGCGCCGAACGATCCCACGCGCTGGGACAACGTGGCGCCAGTACTGGCCGCCCCCGAAATCATCGAGGCCGTACAGGGGGAATCGAGCGTGGTTCCCCTCGACCCGTTCGACGCGGATGGAGACACGGTGGAACTAGAAATCATCGCCGACCCGGTTCCGGATTTCATTTCCCTTGATGGGGAGACCCTGCTCGTCGATCCCGGTTTCTCCACCGACCCGGGTGACTATGAGTTGATCTTCGTGGCTTCGGACTCTTTCGGCGGGCAGGACGCCTCGCAAATTTCCATCGTGGTCGAATCCGGCGGTGCGCCGAACCTGGTGGCGGCGGACTTCTATCTGTGGGACGAAGAGCCTTACGTTGGCGGGGCCACCGACGTGGAGCTCTCCACTATCAATGAAGGGCAGCAGCCCGCTCAGGCCACGAACGTAGAATTCGTCAGATCCGATGATTCCGTCATCGATCCCTGGGATACGGTCGAGGCGGTAGTCGACCTCCCGGCCGTGGCTGCCGGCGATGCGGAGCTTGCCTTGACTACGATCGATTTCCCCGAACAACCGGGAACTTACTATTACGGCGCCTGCATCTATCCGGTTCCATCGGAGTCGGATACGAGCGACAACTGTTCGCAAGCATGGATGGTGGAGGTTCTTGACCCGGCTTCGCAACCGCCGCAGGCGCCGGCAGAGATCAACTATCCGGAGTTTTCGGAGAACGGGCGCTTCACCATTGAATGGCCCATGACTGAAAACACCCATTCAGCCGAACTTCAGGTCTCCTATAACCGTGGTGCGAGCTGGTCCGACGTCTGGGACTACGATGGTGTGCTCAACGAACATTGGTACGAGGCACCCTGGGATGGCTTTTACTACTTCCGTGTGCGTTCAATCAACAACAATGGGGCCAGTGATTGGACCGAGGGCGGCCCTGTCAGGGTCGGCTGGTCACAGGACACGCTATTCAAGGACAGCATGGAGCAAGTGGTAGGCGATGAGTTCAGCGGCTTTCTGGTGACGCCGGACTACTATCCCGCGGAGCTCTGGCAACTCGAAGATGCCTGTGTCGATAGCTTTGGCTCCGAGTATCGACTTGCAGACTGGCTGGACGTCACGGCTTATTGGCCGGAGGGTTCTGACTGGCAACTTTTTGTCGACCTGGCCCTTATACCGAATCAGAACCCGAACGCATTCATGACCCTGGAAGGCGACTTGATGTCCGGTCCCGGCTCGCCTCACGTGATCCAAGTCATGCCGGGCGTGGTGCCGCCGGGTCCATACGCTGTCAGCGGCCCTGAGTTCAGCTTCGTGGTAACGACTCGTGACGTTGAATGGCAGCAGGTGCTTTGTACGGAGAATCCGCCCGTCAGCTACACCCCGGATCCAACGACCTCAACCATCGATGCAGATCCGACTGTGATAACTGCCGGAGAGAGCGCTACATTGACGGTTCAACTCAGAGACGAGCAGGGCAATCCACTGAGCACCGGTGGCGATGACGTCTCGCTCGCGTCGAGCGCCGGGAATCTTTCTCCGGTTGTTGACAATGACGATGGCACCTACGCTGCCACTTTCTCATCGATGCTGGCAGGCTCGCATTCGATTGTTGCTTATGTGAACGGCGAGATGATAGCCGATGACGTTGTTGTAAGTGTCGAGCCGGGTGCGGCCGATCCGGCTGCTTCGGTGATCATGGCTGAGTTTGAAACAGTTCCAGTGGGGGAGTCCTCTCCAGTCCATGTATTCCTGTTGGACGAATACGGAAACCAACTGACTTCAGGCGGTGACCAGGTCAGCTGTTTCATTGCCTCCGGCAGCGCGAACATCAGTTCCGTAATGGACAACGGGGATGGAAGCTATTCGGCCACTCTCTCGTCTGCGCAGGCCGGGGAGATCAGTGTGGGCAGCCTGGTCAACGGTATCGTCATGCCGGACACGACGACCGTTGAGTTCGTAGAGAATCCATGAGCCCGATCCGGCCGAAGGCAGCGATTTCAGGCCCTTTCCGTTATCCTGTGAGCATCTTGTTCGGGATCATGGCGGTTGCAGGTGAGTCAGGTACTGGAGTCGGAACGCCGTGCGCTAACGCGCTGGGTTGAAGAGTACGCCCGCCGCACGGGGCGTTCGTCCGCCGGGCTGCATGAACTGATCGATCATCTGGTCGACTCGGCCGGCTCCGGGGCGGCGCTGCCAATCGTGCACGGCGCTCTTTCCGCGCTCGATCGCATTTCGGCCGAGCCGGCGATCGTGGAAGCGACCATCCTGTTTCCCCTGGCGCTTGAGCGCAAAGACGGCGATCTCGGGCTGCCTGACGAATGCTCGAAGGAAGTCGCCGGTCTGCTCGATCAGCTCAGAACCCTGACCTTCTTCGGCCGCACCTACCTGCCGGACGACCATTCGCGCGCCGAGGGCCTCAGGCAGCTGCTGATGGCGCTCGTGGCCGACGTGCGTGTCGTTCTGATTGCGCTCGCCTGGCAGATCGCGCGCCTGCATGCGGCGCGCGATGCCGACGAGGCAATCCGACGCGAAGTCGCGCGCGAGACGCAGATGATCCACGCGCCGCTGGCCAACCGGTTGGGGATCTGGCAGCTCAAGTGGGAACTCGAGGACCTGTCCTTTCGCTATCTCGAGCCGGACACGTACCGGCGCATCAGCCGGCTGGTGGCGGAGAAGCGCTCCGACCGCCAGGCCTTCATCGACCAGTTCATGAACCGCCTGCGCCGGTTGCTGGGCGAGTCCGGCATCGAGGGCGATGTCAGCGGCCGGGCCAAGCATATCTACTCGATCTGGCGCAAGATGCAGCGCAAGGGGCTCGATTTCCACGAGCTTTTCGATGTCCGCGCGGTTCGGGTTCTGGTCGATACGGTGGAGCAGTGCTACGCGGTGCTGGGGCTGGTGCACACGCACTGGCAGCCGGTGCCCGGCGAGTTCGACGACTACATCACCAACCCCAAGGCCAACCTGTACCAGTCGCTGCACACGGCGGTGCGCACGAGTAGCGGCCGGGTGGTGGAAGTGCAGATCCGCACCCACGACATGCACCGTCACGCCGAGCTGGGCGTGGCCGCGCACTGGCGCTACAAGGAGGGCGGCCCGCGCGACGACGCGCTGGAGAAACGTATCGGCGTGATGCGCCAGTTGCTGGAGGGGCAGGACGACGAGGGCGACGACGCGGCATTGCTCGAGAGCTTCCAGAACCTGACCACTGAGGATCGCGTCTATGTGCTCACGCCGAAAGGCGAAGTACGCGATCTCGCTGCCGGCGCGACGCCGCTGGATTTCGCTTACCTGATTCATACCGAAGTGGGTCACCGCTGCCGCGGCGCCCGGGTCAACGGCCGCATCGTGCCCTTGACCTATCAGCTCAGCAACGGGGACCGCGTCGAGATTCTCACGGCGAAGGAGCCGCGCCCGTCCCGCGACTGGCTGATTCCCCGATTCGGCTATATCGGCACGGCACGGGCGCGGGCGAAGGTGCGGCAGTGGTTCCGCCAGGCCAACCAGGAGGAGAACCTGGCGGCCGGACGGCAGGCCATCGAGACGGAGTTCCGTCGCTTCGACCTGAACGTCGACGATATCAAGCGGGTGATGGAGAAATTCAACGCCACGCGCCTCGAGGATCTGTTCGTGAGCGTCGGTGCGGGCGACGTGACGGCCACGCAGGTCGCCCAGTCCGTGGAGCGCCTGCAGGCGCGCGAGCGAAAGGACAAGGAAGGGATTTCGCTGCAGCGCCGGCCGGTGGAGTCCGGCGGCGACGACGACGTGCGGATCGAGGGTGTCGGCAGCCTGATGCACCAGATGGCGCGCTGCTGCCAGCCGGTGCCGGGCGACGCCATCGCCGGCTACATCACGCGCGGCCGAGGCGTGAGTATTCATCGCCAGGACTGCCGCCAGTTTCTCAACCTGCAACGGCAACAGCCCGAGCGCGTACTCGACGTGCAGTGGGCGAGCGGTTCACGCAGTCGCTACCCGTCGAGAATTGTCGTGCACGCCTGGGATCGTCGCGAGCTGATCAAGGATATCGGTACCCTGCTGGCGGCCGAGAAGGTCAACGTCACGGGCATGAACGCCCAGCACGCCGACAGCGGCGACGCGGTGACGATCGAACTGACCGTTCAGGTGGAAGACTTCGACCAGCTCTCGACACTGCTCAGCCGCCTCCAGGCGATCCCGAGCATCACCGATGCCCGGCGGCTGCGATAGCGAAGGCTGGATGAAAAGCGGTCAATCGCTTTTCGCGAGGGAATCCAGTAGCCCGCTGATGGCCCGTCGAGCTGCATCGAAGCTGAAGTGTTCTTCGACGTTGGCCAGGCCGCCGTCGGAGAGTTTTGTCCACAAGGCTTCATCGTTGTAGGCACGCACGATCGCCTCGACGAAGGCTTGCGTCGTGTCGGCCACGAGCACGTCCTTGCCGTCCTCGAGATACATCCCCTCGGCGGCGCAGCTGGTGGCCACGACCGGCAGGCCCCAGGACATGGCCTGGTTGACCTTGCCCTTCACGCCGGCACCATAGCGCAGTGGTGCGACCGATACCCGGCAGCCTTCCAGGTAGGGCGTGAGATCTTCCACGTAGCCGTGCAAGACCACGCCCTCGCTTCGACGCTCGCGCAGGCCCTCGGGCATGCGGCTGCCGATAATGTGCAGTTTCGCTTCGGGAATGCGCCGCCTGACCAGCGGCATGATCTCCTCGATCAGCCACTCGGCCGCGTCGAGGTTGGGCGGATGCTGGAAGCCGCCGACGAAGATCAGGTCGCGCCGCTCGGCCCAGCCGCGTCGGCGCTCATGGATGCGATGGATGTTCGAAAGCACCCGGACGGTTGCATCGGGTACCAGTTCCCGCAGCAACTGCTGCTCCACCGGGCTGACCACCAGCGTGGCGTCGGCGCGGCCGATCAGCGCAAGCTCGGCCTCGCGCGTCTTGCGCGCCACTCGGGCGGCCTTGTCGTCGGCCGCGATCTCGGCCATGCGTTCCTCGCGCAGGAAATGCAGGTCGACGGTGTCGAACACGACCGCTGCGTCGGGGCAGTGCCGCCGGATAGCGGGCAACAGGGGGGCGAGCACGTAGTGCCGGCTGACCAGGACCCGGTCCAGGCGCGCTCCGTATTGCACCAGCCAGTCCTCGATGTCGTCGACCCAGGGGTGGTGGAGCACTTCGACGCCGATGCGCTGCAGGTCATGCGTGTAGCGCGTTGTCCAGGCCAGGTTTTCCGGCATGAAGCTGACGCGATAGCCGAGGTCGCGCAGGATGGTGAGTATCGCCACCATGCGCATCGAGCCGGAGTCCTTGTCCGGCTCCGGCGTGGTCGCGTCGACGACCAGTACATGGCCGCGGCTGCGATGGTGACGGGCCCGGTAGACGGCATCGACGGCCTCGGGGCCGGGCACCGGCTTCGGCTGCGCGGCAAGCTGCCCGTGCCAGCGTTGGCGGAACTTCTCGCGATTGACCGCCTGGTAGCGCTTGGTGCCGGACGACTCGTCCGTGCCGGAACTGACGCCTTCGTGGTGGACGACCGTGCAGGCGGGCTGGTAGATGACGCGAAGCCCGAATTCCCGCACCCGGAAGCACAGGTCGGTGTCTTCGTAGTAGGCCGGGGCGTAGTGGCGGTCGAAGCCGCCCAGGCGCTCGAACAGTCGGCGCTCGATACCCAGGCAGGCGCCCGAGACGTAGTCGGACTCGCTGGCGAACGTATATTCGGGGCGGTCGGGAAGATCGCCGCGGCCGTAGTTCCAGCCCGAGCCGTCGTTGAAGACGATGCCGCCGGCTTCCTGCAGGGTTCCGTCCGGGTAGACCAGGCGGGCGCCGACGATGCCGGTGTCGGGCAGGGCCGAGAACGTCTCCACCAGGGCTTCGAGCCAACCGGCGGTGAGCGTGGTGTCGTTGTTGAGAAACACCAGGTAGCGTCCACGGGCGGCCGCCGCGCCGGCGTTGCAGCTGGCGATGAAGCCGCAATTGGTGTCGTTGCGAAGGACCGTCACGCCGCGGCACTGCGCCAGGAAATCGGCGGTTTCATCGGTCGAGCAGTCGTCGACGACGATCACCTCGAAAGGGGTCCGGCCGGCGTGTTCCGCCAGGGAGTTGAGGCAGGCCGAGGTGTAGTGGGCCTTGTTGTAGACCGGCACGACGATGCTGGCGTACGGCTCACCGTCCGATTCGAAGCCGACCGGGTGGAGCGTTTCAGCGGGTGCCTCGACGGCTTCCACAGCGGTGGGCGCCCGGGTGGCCGGATGGGCGCCTTGCTGCATCAACTCGAGTGTGCCGAGGACACCGTAGAGGCGCAGGTTGTGCAGCAGCCGCGAGAGCAGGCGCGGCCAGCGCAACGGGTTGTACACGCGCCGGCGCACGGCATTGGCGGCGATCCGGTTAACCACGCGCATCGGCCGCGTCATGCGCCAGGATCGGCTGGCGAAGATCATCTGAAGTTCGCGGTCGAGGTGATCGGCTCGAGCGCGGCTCGCCTCGGCTTCGTCGCGGGTCGACTGCAGCGCCGACTCGAGGCGCCCGATCTCCCGGGAAACATCCTGCCGGTAGTCGTGGAATTCGGCGTCGAGGCGCCTGGCCCACTGCGTGCGTTCGCCGGCCAGGCGTTCCTGCTTGCGTGCCCAGTCGGTTCGTTCCTCGAGGTCGCGTCGCAGCGCGTCGATTTCGACGCGCATGCCGGCGCCGCGCTGCCGGGCCGTTGCCAGTGCGGCGGCTCCGGCGGCAGCTTGCTGCTCCACGATTCCCTTCGCCCCGGCCCTCGTCGGCGCGGTCGGGCGCAGGTCCGTCAGTGCGTCAAGCGCCCTGAGCGCTTCGGTTACGGGCGGTTCGTCGGGCAGGGCGTCGCGCAGGGCCCGGAGCTGCCCGGGGTTGTTGCGCAGGGAGGCCGCGGCTGCGACCAGTGCGGCCGCGTCGGGCTCGAACAGCACGCCGTCGGTCTGGTGCCGGATGCGTTCGATGAAGCTGCCCACGCGCGTCGCCATGGGCACCAGGCCGAGCGCCCGGGTTTCGGTCAGCACATAGTTCCAGGTCTCGGCCACGGTGGAGAGAAACAGCACGGCCTGCGCGCCGATGCGCCCCAGTTGCCGCGGCAGATCCTCGTGGCGATAGTCGAGCACGATGTCGACGTCGGGCTGCCCGAAGAAGCGCATGCCGTGGTGGCCGCAGCCCAGCAGGGTGATACGCGCGTGTTCGCGCAGGTCCGGTAGTGCCGCCTCGAGCAGGGCCAGGCCCTTGCCGGGCGACAGGCGGCCGACCACGACCAGGTTGAGCCGGCCGTCGGGCAGTGCGCGCGGCTCGACCGTCGGCGTGTCGTCCGGCCAGCCCCTGAAACCGTGGGGAACGACCGTCGCCCGCTCGAGCGCGATACCCAACAGCCGCCGCCATCGCACCAGCACCTGTTCGGTCGGTGCGGCCAGCGCCACGTCGTTGCTGCCGACTGCCTCGAGCCAGGCGGCGCCCAGCTTGCGCCAGGATTCGGCTTGGCGTTCGGCGAACAGAAAGCCGTCGCCGGCGCTGTCGATGGCGCGATCGAGCGCGACGCAGCCCGCCGCGTCGACGAAATCGAGCGGATCCTGATCGAGTGCCGGCCACGCCGGGTAGTAGTCGTGCAGCATCTCGATCGTCGGCAGGCCGGTGGCCAGCGCATCCAGGCTGTGGCCGATCAGCGAGGAGACGACGACACGGGCCACGCCGTAGCGCTCGACGACCGCGTCGAGGATCTCACGGTACTGCTCATGCCCGATTTCCGTCCCGGCAATGGCCGGTCCCAACGCCCACTCGCGAACGCAGGTGCCGCCCGGGCCGGCGGCATAGAGCTTCAACCACTGCCCGTGGATACGGCCGTCCGTGCGCCCGCCCGCGGAAAGCACCAGGTGGTTGTGGTCCGTGTCCGCCGCGATCAGGTCCGCGATCCAGCGCGCCACGCCGCCGCCCCAGTCGTGGCTGATGTGGAGGATCACCGGGCGCCCGTCGAAGCCGAACAAGGGCGGGGCGTCGGCGTCGTCGTCCCCGGCCAGTCCTTCAATGACGGCCTGCAGGTGGCCCAGGGCGGCGCGCAGGTCCGGCGCGTCCGGGCCGAAATCGTCTCGCGCATGCGGGTCGCGAACCCACACGCCGTCGTAGACTCGGCAACGGCCATCCCGGGCCTGGCGAACGGCTTCGTCGACGTGCCCCGGCGGCACGATGGCCAGGCGCCGGGGGCGAAGGGTCACGGGCGACCAGCGCAGGTCGGCCGCGGCCTGGACGATGGGGTCGATCCGGTCGTCGCCGGGATCGATCAACCCGCCGGCGGGGTCGAGGCCGGCCTGGTGATTGCCGGGCAGGGTCAGCAGCGGCGGGCAGTCGGCTGCATCGAGAAGGTGTGCAAGCCTCTCGGCGAATCGTTCGGGAAGCGTCAGCCCCGCCGCCATCAGCACGACGCCGTTTTCAACGCCTGCGGCCGCGATACCGTCCAGCCATGCCCACCACGGCCCGCGACTTCCGGGCAGGATATCGACGCCATCCGCGCCCGGTCCACCTTCGCTGAGCGCGATTTCGCCGGGCCATTGCCGCTGGACCGACTCGAGCCAGTCGGGCTCGATCGGCGCGCCGGTCTCGTTCAGGACGATCAGCAGTGGCATTGGCTTGGTTGTGGTGTCGGAATCAGTCACCGGATGAGAACTTTTTTCCAGGTCGGGCACTGGACGGTATACTGCCGAGACCGAACCGGCCGGTCGGCGCCGTCGCCGCAAACGCGCAATTATCCTTTAACCACCGTCTCCTGTCATCTCGGGTATGGCCAGCAAGCCTCGTCGCAGCCGCAAGAAACGATCTGGATCGAACAAGTCATGGTCCTTCCGGCGGTGGCCTCGCTGGCTGTCTCGTCCGCTGCTGTTCGCGCTGGGGCTGTTGCTCGGTCTGCTCGGGCCGTGGCTGTGGTGGCTGGACCGGGAAGTGTCGTTGCGCTTCGCCGATCGACACCTGGCCGAGGCCAGTCGAGTCTATGCCCGGCCACTCGAGTTGCACGACGGACGGGTCTTTTCGCGCCGCGACCTACTGGTCGAACTCGAGGCTGCCGGGCTCCGCGCCGGGTCGCCCGGGCGACCCGGGCGCTTCCGGCTCGACGGCGACCGCATCGACGTGCACTTGCCCGCCTTCGAGTTTCCGGACGGCCGGCAGCCGGCGCAGCGCGCCGGGTTGCGGGTTCGCGATGGTCGCGTCGAGCTGACCGGCGACTCGGCGCTCTTGCGCCTGCCGCCGGCCGAACTGGGTCGTATCCTGCCGCTCGACGACCGCGTGCGTACGCCGCTCGAGTTGGCCGAGTTTCCACCCCTGCTGGTCGCCGGCGCTCAGGCGGTCGAGGATCGGCGCTTCAAGCATCATCACGGTATCGACCTGCGCGGGCTGGCGCGGGCAATGTGGGCCAACTTGCGCGCCGGCCGGGTGGTGCAGGGCGGCAGCACCATCACCCAGCAACTGGTCAAGAACCTGTTCCTCTCGCCGGATCGCAACCTGCTGCGGAAGTTCAACGAGGCGGTGATGGCCGTCAGCCTGGAGCTGCGTTTTTCCAAGGCCGAGATTCTCGAGGCCTGGCTCAACGAGGTCTACATGGGCCAGGACGGACGCCGGGCGATTCACGGCTTCGGACGTGCGGCCGAATACTACTTCGGTCAGTCCCTCGAAGCCCTGGATGCCGGCCAGGTCGCCTTGCTGGTGGGCATGGCACGCGGCGCTTCCTGGTATCACCCCCTGCGCAATCCCGAGCGCGCCCGCGATCGACGGGACCGGGTTCTCTCCCTGTTTTACGAAACCGGGTTGATCGACTCGGGCAGCCTGCAGCGCCAGCGGCAGGCCGGCCTGGGCCTGCGACCCTCGCTGCAGACGGGGGCCAGCCAGTACGGTGCCTTCATGGATCTGGTCGGGCGACAGCTCAGGGCCGACTACCGCGATCGCGACCTGCGCGGCAAGGGGCTTCGCGTGTTCACGACGCTCTCGCCTTCGGCGCAGAAACGCGCCGAGACGGCGCTGTCGGAGGGCCTGGCCAGGGTCGAGCGCGAGCCCGACGCGCTGCAGGGCGCCGTCGTGCTGCTCGAACCCGGCAGCGGCGAGGTGCGTGCGCTGGTGGGCGACCGCGTGACGGGCCAGTCGGGTTTCAACCGGGCGCTCGACGCGCGCCGACAGGTCGGTTCCGTGATCAAGCCCCTGGTCTACCTGCTGGCCCTGGATCGACCGGGGTCCTTCAACCTGGTTACGCCGGTCGAGGACGAGCCCCTGACGCTCGATATCCCGGGCTCCGGCCCCTGGCAGCCGGTCAATCACGACCGAGTCAGCCACGGCACCGTCCCGCTGCTCGATGCCCTGGCGCAGTCCTACAACCAGGCCAGCGTGCGCGTCGGACAGGCCGTCGGCGTCGACGCCCTGTTCGGCCTGATGCGCCAGTTGGGCGTGGCGCCGGGGCGCGATGCGCATCCGGCAGCCTTCCTGGGCGCGGTCGACCTGACGCCGCTGCAGGTCGCGCAGCTCTACCAGCCGATCGCGGCCGAAGGCTACAGCGCTCCGGTTCGATCGATCCGTGAAGTGGTCGATCCGGCCGGGGAGATCGTCGCCCGCTATCCCCTGCGCCTGAAATCCCTGCCGCAGCGCGAGGCGCTGGCCCTGCTGGATTTCGCGCTGCGGCGAGTCGTGACGAATGGCACCGGCCGGTCCCTGTCGGGCCTGATGGCCGACGATCCGGGCATACGCGGCAAGACCGGCACCACCAACGATCGTCGGGATGCGTGGTTCGTGGGCTATACGACCGACTGGCTGGGCGTGGTCTGGACGGGGCGCGACGACAACCAGCCCGCCGGTGTCGGCGGCGCGACCACTGCCATGCCGGTCTGGGCGGCGCTGTTCGACCACTTGCCCAAGCGGCGCGTGCGACCCGCCTGGCCCGAGACCATCGAGTGGTTCTGGGTGGAATGGCCGCATCCACGGCTGGCCGCCGAGTACTGCGAGGGCGCCGTGGCCGTACCATTCGTCGCCGGCAGCCAGCCCGAGCAGCTCTCGGAGTGTCTCGAGCGGCGGGGCGCATGGCCATCCAGGCGCTGATTGCCTGTACCATTGCCGTCAATTGACTGGCACGTGATTCCCGCATGCAATGGATGCAGATTCTTCCCCGATACCCGGTCCTCGGCGTCGCCACGCTGACGCTCCTGATGTTGTCGGCCTGCGCACCCTGGCAGCCGACCCTTGACGACCCGGACATCGCCGAGCAGGTGCGCGCACCGGAAGGTGGGCAGGAGTCGCGTGGTCTGCAGGTCTATCCCCTGCGCAACTCGGCCGTGCGCGAACTGGAACGGGCCGCGGAAGCGGCCAGCTCCGACGGCGATTACGACCGGGCCGAGGCGCTGCTCGAGCGCGCGCTTCGCATCGAGGATCGGGATCCCGAGCTGCTGCAGCGCATGGCCGAGCTGCAGCTCACCCGCGGTCGCTGGGACCAGGCCGAAAGCTACGCGATGCGCTCCTGGGAATTGGGGCCGCAGGTGGGCGAGATCTGCCGGCGCAACTGGCGCACCGCGGCGCTGGCGCGCGAGCGTGCCGGCGAGGTGCTCCAGGCCGCCCGGGCGCGCGAGCGCGTCGAGATCTGTCCGGTCGAGCCGCCCGAGCGCTTCTGACCATGGCGCGCGCCGGGGTGCTGGGCGGATGAACGAATCGCTGGCGGCGCTGTTCGGCCCTGGCGGGGCGCTGGCCTCGGTGCTGCCGGCATTTCGCCCGCGCCAGGGGCAGCTCGAGCTGGCCGAGACCATCGCTCGCTGCCTCGACGCCGGGCAGGACCTGGTCGCCGAGGCCGCCACCGGCACCGGCAAGACCCTGGCCTATCTCGTACCGGTCCTGCTCCGCGGCGATCGCACGATCATCTCCACCGGTACGCTCAACCTGCAGGACCAGCTTTTTCGGCGCGACCTCCCACTGGCGCTCCAGGCCCTGGGCGTGGAGCGCAAGATTGCCCTGCTCAAGGGGCGGGCCAATTACCTGTGCCTGCAGCGGCTCGAGCGCCACGCCTCCGAACCGGAGCTGTTCGAGGACGCCATGGACGAACTGAGGCTGGTGCAGCGCTGGGCGCGTCACACCAACAGCGGCGAGATCAGCGAGATCGACGACATTCCCGCCGCCTCGCGCGTTTGGCCGCTCGTGACCTCCACCCAGGACAACTGCCTGGGCAGCGATTGCCCTTTCCTGTCGGACTGCCACCTCGTCCACGCCCGGCGCCAGGCGCAGGAAGCCGATGTCGTGGTGGTCAACCATCACCTGCTGTTTGCGGACATGGCGCTCAAACAGACGGGGTTCGGCGAAGTCCTGCCGGGGGCGGAGACTGTCGTGATCGACGAGGCCCACCAGGTGCCGGAAACCGCGATGCGTTTCTTCTCGCGCGGGCTGAGCGCCTGGCAGGTGCGCGAGCTCGCCCGCGACACCCTGGCCGCCAGCGCCGGTGCGGCCGGCAGCCTCAAGCTGTTGCAAACGCCCACCGGCCATCTGCGCGCCGCGCTGGAACAGGCGGTGAGCGCCTGCGTCGACCTGCCGCGCCGCGGCGAGTATTCGGCCCTGCGTGGCTGCCTGAACGACTTGCAGACCCTGGCCCGGGCGCTCAACGACCTCGGCCGCGCGCTCGACCCGCTGGCCGAACGCACGCGCGACCTGGCCAACTGCGCCGAGCGCGCCTGCGCCCTGCACGACGGTCTGCACGCCTTTCTCGAAGGGAAGGAAGGCTATGTGCGCTGGTTCAGCAGCCGCAACGGTCGTTTCCAGCTCAATCTCACGCCGCTCGACGTGGCCGCACCGTTGACCGAACTGCGCGAGCGCGTGCCGGCCAGCTGGATCATGACTTCGGCCACGCTGGCGGTCAACGGACGTTTCGAGCACTTCACGCGGCGCCTGGGCCTGGATTCGGCCGAGGAACTGGTGGTCGAAAGCCCCTTCGACTACCCGAACCAGACCCGGCTGTGGATTCCCGACAACCTGCCCGAGCCCCGCGATCCGTCGCACACCGAGCAGCTGCTCGAGCAGGCGCTGCCCCTGTTGCGCGCTGCCGGCGGCCGGAGCTTTCTGCTCTTTACCGCCCACCGCGCCCTCCAGCGCGCCGCGCAGTGGCTGCGAGCGCACACCGATTTCAACCTGCTCATCCAGGAGGACGCACCCCGTCACGTGCTGCTCGAGCGCTTCCGCAACACGCCCAACAGCCTGTTGCTCGGTGCCGCCAGCTTCTGGGAGGGCGTGGACGTGCCCGGCCGGGCGCTGAGCGTGGTCGTTATCGACAAGCTGCCATTCGCGGCGCCGGACGATCCGGTGCTCGAGGCGACCCTCAAGGCGGTGCGCGAGGCGGGCGAGAACCCGTTCACCACGGTGCAGCTGCCGCAGGCCGTGCTGGCGCTCAAGCAGGGGGCGGGTCGCCTGATCCGCCAGTGGGACGACTTCGGTGTGCTGGTGCTGGGTGATCCGCGCATCACGCAGAAACCCTATGGCCGCCTGTTTCTCAAGAGCCT
>CAZSGS010000002.1:16832-23378 GCA_964606365.1 uncultured Wenzhouxiangella sp.
CCGACGAGGCCGAGCCGATGGACTTCTCCGGGGTGGAGTTCCTGCGCGAGAAGCTCACGGCATGATCCGGTTGGGGCTCGAGACAGCGACCGATTTCTGCTCCGTCGCGCTGGAAGCCGACGGCGAGGTCAGCGTGCGCGAGGCCCTGGCGCCGAGGCGCCACGCCGAGTGGCTCATTCCCTGGGTTCGCGAATTGCTCGCCGAGCGCGATCTCGGCTTCGCCGACCTGGACGCGCTGGCGGTCTCGCGCGGCCCCGGCGGCTTCACCAGCCTGCGCATCGGACTGGGGGTGGCCCAGGGCATCGCGCTGGCGCACGGGCTGCCGATCCATGCCGTGTCGACGCTGGCGGCCCTGGCGCATTCGGCCGACCCGCAGGCGCGGGCGGCGCACGTTCTGGCCGTGCTGGATGCGCGCATGTCGGAGGTTTATGCGGGATTTTTCGAGAGTCGTGGGGGCGCGCATGTCGCCATCGCCCCCGAAGTTGTTGTGCCGCCGCGGAAACTCGAGCTGCCGCACGAAGGCCCCTGGCTGGCCGTCGGCTCGGGCCTGGCCAGCTATGCTGAGGAATTGGACGGCGTGTTTTGCGACAGGGTTTCGAACAAGCGCCCTGATATCTGGCCGGATGCCCGCAGCGTGTTGGCTCTGGCCGACACGGTCGAGGCAGTGCCCGCCTGGAAGCTCGAGCCGAAGTACGTGCGCGACGACGTGGCCAATTGAGGCGTGTCTATTGATCGCGTAGGTCGGCGCCGCGTCGCCGACGGACGACCTTTCGGACCTGATCACACGTCGCTATGCGTGCACAGATCTGATGCCTCGTCCGTCGCGGATGCGACCGCGACCTACGCGGGCTCCCGTTTGCCCTGCACCCCGCCGTTCGTCATCTCCGCCGGCCCCCTGCCCCCTGCCCCCTCGCGCGCTCGGCCCCTCCGCCCTACGAGCGCCGCCTTGCGCTCGGGCTTGTACGGCGCTCTATAAGTTACAAGATGAGTGACGGGGTACACTAGGTGAGCTTCCGGAACAACCGGTCGTAGCGCCCGGCGATTTCCTGCCAGCTCAGGGAGCGTGCCACGGCGCGCCCGGCCGTGCCCAGCGCCTTGCGGCGGGCGTCGTTCTCGAGCAGTTCCGCCGCAGCCTGCGCGAATGAATCCCAGTCGTCGCGAATCAGCAGCTGCTCGCCGTCGCTGATCGGCAGCCCCTCGCAGCCCTTGGTGGTGCTGACCACTGGTAGCCCGGCGGCGAAGTAGTCGAGGATCTTCATGCGGGTGCCGCCGCCGGAGGTCAGCGGCACGACGGCCAGGCTGCAGGCCTTGAGCGGACCGGCGAGTCGTTCGAGGCTGCCGGGCAGGCGCACGTCCGGATGGTCGATGCCTGATGGCGCTTCGCGGCCGATGCCCAGCACCTGCACCCGATGACCGAGCTCCTCGAGCCGCGGCAGCAGTTCCTCGATGATCACAAGCAGTGCCCGTCGGTTGGGCGGGTAGGAGAACGTGCCGTGGTAGGCCAGCACCGGGCGGTCGGGGTCGAAACCGAACTCCGCCGCCAGGTCGCTCGGCTCGGCGGCGTCGAAGGCGGGCAGGTCGACGCCGTGCGGAATGGTCGTCTGCTGTCCGGGGGAGAGGCCGTCGGCGATCAACCGCGCGCGATCGCCGTCGGAAACACAGACCACCGCGTCCATGCAGTTGGCGAGCTTCAACTCGCTGGCCTTGAGTTTCTCGAAGGCGCGCGGTGACAGCTGCGGCAGTTGCTCGGCCAGGCGCTGGTACTCGACGTTGTGCTCGGCGAGCACGGCGCGGCCGCCGTTGAGCATCCGGCAGATGCGCGCCGACTGGGCGTAGGCGGGAAACTCCGCCAGTGCCACGCCTGCTCCGATGGCGCGACCCACCCAGGCCGCGCGCAGGCCGTAGCCGGGGTCGTAGAGCGGCCAGTAGAGGAAAGCGTTGCTCGCCGACAGGCCGCGCAGGCGATGGATGACGTGGCTGGCGATCTTGCCGAGCGCCATCAGCCGCAGCCACCACGGCAGGGGTCTTTGCGTGATGTCGTCTTCGCCGACGAGCCAGTAACGGTCGCGGTCGGCGGTGACGATAGCGACGGGTCGACCGACGCGGGCCAGGCCCCGGGCGGTCTCGACGATCTTCACCGCCGCACCGTGGTCGGTGGGAAACAGGTCGGCGCGGGTGATCACCACGACACCCTCGCCGCCGATCTCGCGGCGGATCGGCCCCAGCAGCTTCCGGGCGATCGTACCCAGCGCGCTGGGCTGCTGTGCCGGCGGCACTGACGCGGATGCGGCGGTCGGGGCGATCGTCGTGTGACGCTGCCGCGGCGCTTCGAGCCAGTCGAGCAGGGGGCGGGCGCAGCGCGCCGGATCGAAGCGCTCGCGCGCCAGCCGCTGCGCGCCGGCGGCCTTCTCGCGCCAGGTTTGGGGCCGGTTGAGCGCCTCGTGCACGGCCGCCCGCGCGTCCTCGCGCGTGGCCACCACCCAGCCGGCGTTGTACTCGCGCACGCGCCCGGCCATGGGCAGGTAGTCGTTGATCAGCAGCGGCAGTCCGGCGTGCAGAAAGGAGGCAATGCGAAAGGGTTGCGCGAGTTCGCGCTCGAAATTGGGTTCAGCCAGCTCGACGCCGACATGCGCGCGTTCGGCGAGGAAGCGCTGCCAGTCGCGCCAGGCGACCATGCCGTGTTCGACGGCCCCGGTATCGAGCTTGTGCGTTCCGAAGTGGTGCAGTTCAACCGCGTTGCCGTGCCGCGGGTCGGACAGCGCGGCCAGCCAGTCCGAGGCGTCGCGCCAGGCCCAATCCTGGCCGCCGGTGGCCAGAACCAGGGGGCGGGCGTGATCGCGGCGGGGCGCGTCAGCGGCTTCGACGGCCAGAGGCAGTTCCACGATGGGCACCGTCTCGCGCAGGTCCTCGCCGGCGGCCAGCATCCAACCGGCCAGCAGCGTGCGCTGGCGCGCGTTGCCCACCAGGATCAGATCCGCCCCTGCCAGGGCGCGCGTATAGCGCTGGATCATCGACGGCGTCGACAGCGGATCGACGAAATGCTCTTCGAGCGGACGCGGCGCGATGCAATCGACGATCAGGGGGCGATCGAAGTCCCCCGGCAAGCGCTCGGCCAGCAGCCAGTAGCCGAGCACGACCGCGTCCGGTCGTGCGTCGCGGATGCTGCGCTCGATGCTCTTCTGCGTCCAGTGTTCATGCGAGTGCTGGACGGCGTCGTGACCGGCTTCGGCGAGGGCCTTGACGAGCATGGCCGCGCGCATCTGGTTGCCGGTGGCAACCTCGCTGTCATTCAGCGGTGGTTCGAGGGACAGGTAGAGAACGCGCATGATGAGTTCAGCGGCCGCCACCGCTGTGCCGAAGCTTGTCGAGGAGCGCGGCGCCCTGCTGACTGCCCCGGGTCCGGAAGCGCTCCACGATGTCGCGGCAGCGATCGGCGTTCGCCTCGATCAGGCTCTTCTTCACCGGCGCCACGTGCGCCGGCGGCATGCTGAACTGGGTCACCCCAAGGCCGAGAAGCAGCCGGGCCGCGCGTTCGTCGCCGGCCAGTTCGCCGCAGACCACAACGTCCAGTTTGTGCCGTTGGCCGGCATCGACGATGCGGGCCAGCAGTTCGATGATGGCCGGGTGCGCCGGGTCGTAGAGGTAGCTGACCAGTTCGTCCTGGCGATCGATCGCCAGGACGTACTGGATCAGGTCGTTGGTGCCGATCGACAGGAAGTCCAGCTCGGTCGCCATGGCGTCGACGTTGAGCGCCGCGGCCGGGGTTTCGATCATGCCGCCGACCGGTAGTTCGGGATCGATGGCCAGGCCTTCGCTGCGCAGCGCCTCGCGGCACTCCGCCACCAGCTGTCGGGCCTGGACGATCTCCTCGATGTTGGTCAGCATCGGCAGGAGAATCCGAACCGGGCCCTCGACGGAGGCGCGCAGGATCGCGCGCAACTGCTCGCGAAAAAGATCGGTGACCGACAGCGACAGGCGCAGGCCGCGCAGGCCCAGCGCGGGATTGGGCCCGCGCGTGAGCGCCAGGGAATCGGGCAGCTTGTCGCCGCCGGCATCCAGGGTCCGGATGGTGACCGGTTTGCCGCCCATGGCGCGGATGGCGTCGCGGTAGGCACGGAACTGGGCCTGTTCGTCGGGAATCGACTCGTCCAGGAACAGGTACTCGGTGCGCATCAGGCCGATGCCTTCCACGCCGACGGCCATACAGCGCTCGAACTC
This sequence comes from uncultured Wenzhouxiangella sp., assembly GCA_964606365.1. GTDB lineage: Bacteria > Pseudomonadota > Gammaproteobacteria > Xanthomonadales > Wenzhouxiangellaceae > Wenzhouxiangella. Next base: position 21,051 of record CAZSGS010000002.1, read on the forward strand.
GATCGGAAGCTCGGCATTGCCGTGCAGCTGGAACTGCCGGCCGTCGGAGGTGCGCGAGGGCCGCGACAGAAAGCGCTTGATTTCGTGGCGGTGGCGCTGGCTGGTCGACAGCTTTTCGCTGTAGTGGCGCTGCAGGTGCTCGTCGGGGTTGACCAGCACGGCGCCGTAGTGGCCGTCGAGGACCAGGAGCTCGCCCTCGGCCAGGAGATCCAGGGCATGATGCACGCCCACCACCATGGGGATCTCCAGGCTGCGCGCCAGGATGGCGGTGTGCGACCATGGGCCGCCGTGCTCGGTGACCAGTCCGGCCACCCGGCGCTGGCTGAGAATGGTGAGGTCGGCCGGGGTGAGCTCGGCGGCGATCAGGATGGTGTCGTCGAGCCGGTGCGGCACCTGCGTACCCAGCAGTGCCGCGGGCTGGTCGGCCAGTTCGCGCTGGATCAGGCTCACAACCTGCTCGAGGTCCTCCCGGCGCAGCGCCAGGTACTCGTCGTCGAGCCGGCGGAACTCCTCGCGGAGCTGGTCGCCTTGCTGCACCAGGGCCCATTCGGCGTTGATCCGGTTTTCGCGAACGCGATCGCAGGCTGCCTCGATCAGCATCGGATCCTGCAGGATGAGGCGATGGGCCTCGAGCAGTTCGCGGGCTGTTTCGCCCCCCGCCTCGCCGACGCGGTCGAGCACCCCTGAAAGAAAATCGTCGCCGCGCTGGACGGCGCGGCGCAAGCGCTCGATCTCGGCCTCGACCGCGGTGCGTTCCAGGTGGTACTCGGGCAAGGTCAATTCGCCGGGCGTGAGGCGATGCGCCTTGCCCAGCGCGATACCCGCGGTGACACCGATGCCGGTCAGCGTCAGGCTCATTCGGCTTCTCCAAAGCGGTCGGTGACGAGCGCTTCGATCGCCTCGGCGGCGGCGTCCTCATTCGGCCCTTCGACCTCGAGCGTCAGTCGGCTGCCGCAGGGCGCGGCCAGTAGCAGGACGCCCATGATCGACTTGGCGTTGATGCGTTTTCCGCCGTGGCTCAGCCATACCCGGCAATCGAAGCCGGAGGCCGTCTGGACCAGCTTGCTGGCGGCCCGGGCGTGCAGGCCGAGACGATTGACCAGTTCGAGTTCGATCGTCCTCACGACTGCACGATCCCTTGCGCACCGCCGCTGGCCGCCAGTTCGGCCAGCGCGGCTGGCGGCTGGTGGGCATGGTTGGTTACTTTCAGCAGCATCGGCAGGTTGAGCCCCGATACCACCGGTATGCCGTGTTCGGCCGCCGCGTGGCTGGCCAGGTTGTGCGGCGTGGCGCCGGGCAGATCGGTAAGAACCACGGCACCCTGGCTGTCGGCGCCGCTGGCCAGCGCCAGGCGCAGGGCGTCGAGCGTGTGATCCACCTCGGCGCGGTAACTCACGGCCACCGTCGTGATCGACAGCGATCGGGCGAGGATGGTTTCGGCCTCGCGTCGCATCGCCTCGCCCAGGGCGTCGTGGGTGACCAGGATGATGCCGGTCATTGTTCGAGCTCGCGGTGGCTGATGAGTACGCGCAGTCCTTCCTGACGAAGCGCTCGGGCGATTCTGTCGACGACGTAGACCGAGCGGTGCTGGCCGCCCGTGCAGCCGATCGCCACGGTCACCAGGCTGCGCTGATCCTCGGCCAGGGCCGGCAGCCAGCGGCGGATGAAGGCCAGAAGGTCGCCGCAGAACTCGTCGACGATCGTGTGCGATTCGAGATACTCGCGTACCTGGGCTTCCAGTCCGGTGTGGGCGCGCAGGCCGGGTTGCCAGTGCGGATTGGGCAGACAGCGGGCGTCGAAGACCATGTCGACATCGCGCGGCACGCCCTTTTTGAAGGCGAAGGACTCGAGTACCAGCGATTGCACCGATTCGTTTTCCGTCACGCCGATCGCGCGCCAGACCTGTCGCCGCAACTGGTGAATGTTGCTCTCGGAGGTGTCGATGATCCAGTCGGCGTTCTCGCGGATCGGGGCGAGCAGCTTGCGTTCGGCGGCGATGGCCGTCTCGACCCCGCCCAGGTCGCTGAGGGGGTGGCGGCGGCGCGTTTCGCTGAAGCGCCGCACCAGCACCTTCTCGTCGGTATCGAGGTAGAGCAGCCGGAACGGCCGATCCCCCGGCAGCGAATCGAGCAGGTCGGGCAGTTTCTCGAGGCCTTCCGGGCCGCTCCGCGCGTCAATGCCGATGGCCACGCGGGGGTAGCGATCGGGCTGGTTGCGAACCTCGCGCGCCAGGTCCGGCAGCAGGCCGCCGGGGAGGTTGTCCACGCAGTAGTAGCCCAGGTCCTCGAGCGCATGCAGGGCGACCGTCTTGCCGCTGCCCGACAGGCC
>CAZSGS010000002.1:23388-23665 GCA_964606365.1 uncultured Wenzhouxiangella sp.
CATTCGGGCGCTTCATTGCTTGTCGGCCAGCAGGCGGCCGTGTCGCTCGACGAACTCGGCCGCTGCATCGAAGCCCTTCATGCGCAGCATGAAATCGCGCACTGCGGCCTCGGCAATGACGGCCATGTTGCGGCCGGCCAGGACCGGCAGGTTGATCTGCGGGATCTTGAGGTCGAGGACCTGGCGCTGGCTGTCGTCGCCCTGCAACCGGTCGGGTTCGGTTGCGCCGTCGCGCGGCAGGTGCAGGTGAATGATCAAGCGCAGGTACTTGCTCGAC
>CAZSGS010000003.1:0-9084 GCA_964606365.1 uncultured Wenzhouxiangella sp.
CCTGGTCACCGGTCCGACGGGCTCCGGCAAGACGACAACCCTGTATACCGCGCTGAGCCGTCTGAACACGCCCGAGCGCAAGATCATCACGGTCGAGGACCCGGTCGAGTACCAGCTCGAGGGCGTCAACCAGATTCAGGCCAAGTCGTCCATCGGGCTCGACTTCGCGCGCGCGCTTCGATCGATCGTGCGCCAGGATCCGGACGTGATCATGATCGGCGAAATGCGCGACCTGGAGACGGCCAAGATCGCCATCCAGTCGGCGCTCACCGGTCACCTGGTGCTGTCGACGCTGCACACCAACGACGCCGCCGGGGGCGTGACGCGCATGATCGACATGGGCGTGGAGGACTACCTGCTGACGTCCACGGTCAATGCCATCATGGCCCAGCGCCTGGTGCGCCGCCTCGATCCCGAAACCCGCGAAGCCTACGAGGTCCTGCCGGAGATGGTCGAGGAACTGGGGCTCGACAAGCTGACCGATGAACGCCCCATCAGGCTCTATCGTCCGGGCAGTTCCGAGGCCAGCCCCACCGGCTATCGGGGGCGAACCGGTATTCACGAGCTGCTGGTGCTCAGCGAGGAGATTCGCCGCATGGTCATGAAGCACGCGATCTCGACCGAGATCGAAAGACAGGCGCGCGCCGAAGGCATGCGCACGATGTACGAGGACGGCCTGACGAAGGCCCTGCAGGGCATTACCTCGGCGGAGGAAGTGTTGAGGGTGACCCAGGAAGCGTGATGCCGCGTATCGGCACCGGGATGGCTAACGGAGAGCGTCCGGCAGGGTTCAGGGAATCAGGCTTGCCGACGGCTTTCGCAGATCGCAAATCGTGAACAGAGGCAGTCAGTGAGAAGAGCATACGGTCGATACAAGTCTTACGATGGGGCGCCCGGCGTGCAGTCGAAGTCGCGCCCGATCGGCGTGACTGCAGGCACGCGCAGGCCGCTCGATTCACGAAGCGCAAGCCGGTCCGCACCTCGCTCCAGGCCCTCGACAGCGTTCGACAGAGCTCGCAACCACTGATGCCACTTTTCGAATACAAGGCAGTTTCCCCCGCCGGCGAGACGGTCAACGGCGAGATGGACGCGCCCAGCAAGGATCTGGTGATCGCTCACCTGCAGGAGTCGGGCAACATCCCGGTTTCCGCCCGCGAGGTCGGCTCGGGCTTTCGGCTCTCGACCTTGTTCCGCGGTCGGCGGGGGCTCAAGCAGGCCGAGGTCGGCGACCTGACCCAGCAACTGGCCACCCTGCTCAGTGCGGGCTTGCCGCTGGATCGCTCGCTGGGCATCCTCGCCGAGCTGGCCGAGAACGAACGCATCCGGGAGACCATCGAGAAGATCCGCAACCGCGTGCGCGAGGGCGGTTCCCTGTCGGAGGCGCTGGAAGAGCGTCACGGCGTGTTCTCGCGCTTCTACATCAACATGGTGCGCGCCGGCGAGATCGGCGGTTCGCTCGACCAGACGCTCTCGCGCATGGCCGAGTACCTCGAGCGCTCGAAGGAGCTGAAGGACTCGGTCATCTCGGCGATGATCTACCCGGCCCTGCTGGTGGTGCTGGCGATCGCTTCGCTGATCCTGCTGATGGGCTACGTCATTCCGCAGTTCACACCCATGTTCGAAGAGTTCGGCACCGAACTGCCGCTGCTCACGCGGGTCGTGCTGGCCGTCGGGAATGCGCTTCAGAGCTACTGGTGGGCGATGATCGGCGCCTTCGTGATCGTTCTGCTCTGGTTTCGCGGCCAGCTCAGGCGGCCGGCATCCCGCCGGCGCTGGGATGCCCGCTTCCTGCACATGAAGGGCGTGGGCGAGGTGATCGCCAAGATGGAGACCGCGCGCCTGGCCCGCACCTCCGGCACCCTGCTGGTCAACGGCGTGCCGCTATTGTCGGCACTTTCGATCGCCAAGAATGTCATGACTAATACGGTGCTCGGCGACGACGTGGCCGAGGCGGCCAAGCAGGTCAAGACGGGTACGCCCATGGCCCGGGCCCTGGCGGCCAACGACAACTTTCCGCGCCTGGCGCTGCAGATGGTCAACGTGGGCGAGGAAACCGGCAAGCTCGACGAGATGCTGCTGAAGGTGGCCGACACGTACGACCGCGAGGTCAGAATGACCATCGATCGACTCATGGCGCTGCTCGTCCCGGCACTCACGCTGGGGCTGGCGATGCTGATCGGCGTGATTGTCATGTCCGTGCTGGTTGCCATCCTCGGCATCAATGAAATGGTGGCCTGACGGCCGAAGCTATCAATCCAAGAGAAACAGGGCCCGATCGGGTCGGAGGAAACGAAATGATCAACAAGATGGGCAGCAGTAAGGGCTTTTCCCTGATCGAGTTGCTGGTGGTGCTGATGATTCTGGGGCTGATTGCCGGCCTCGTCGTGCCCAACGTGCTCCAGCGTGGCGAGGACGCCAAGCTCAAGGCGGCCGACGCGGAGGTTCAGCGACTGTCGATGGCGATCGACGAGTATTACCTGGACAACGGCCGTCCGCCGGAAGAATTGCGCCAGCTCGTCAAGGAACCGGGCAGCGCCGACAACTGGAACGGCCCTTACGTCAACGAGTCCAACCTGACCGATCCGTGGGACAACGAGTATCAGTATCGCTATCCCGGTCAGCATCGTTCCTACGACGTCTGGTCGCACGGCGCCGACGGTTCGCCCGGTGGTGAAGGCGCCAACGCCGACATCACCAACTGGGATTGAGTTGAACCGGGGATTCAGGATTCAGGATTCACGATTCAGGGGCGGGTGTCCTTGGCGCGGTGGTGGCCGATGCAGCCCCGACGCGGATTGCGGGCGCCTGCGACGATCGCCCACGATTTCTCGTTCCGGCGGGTTCAGCCTGATCGAACTGATGGTCGTCATGCTGCTCGTCTCGTTGCTGTTCGCGGTGGTCGGCGTGTCGGTCAGTCGCTCCGTTCGCGGGGCGGAGATCCGCAACGCCTCGCGCGAGATCGTGGCCGGAATCCGCCATACGCGCGGCCAGGCCATCATCGAGCGTCAGCAGCGGGTGTTCGAGGTCGATGCCGATGCGAAGACCTGGACGGCCGCCGGCCGGGAGGCCGCCGCACTGCCCGAGGGGATGGACATCACCATCAACACGGCCCGTTCGGAGCTGACCGGAGAGAATGCCGGCGGCATCCGCTTCTACCCGGATGGCGCCTCCACCGGCGGCAGCGTTGAATTGCTGGCCGGCGAGCGCGTCTGGACGATCGAGGTATCTTGGCTGACCGGTGAAGTCAGTATCAAGCGGGAGTCCGATGATGCTTGATCGGCGCCCGGAATCCGCGGTTCGTTCTTTGACGGGGTGCCCGGGTCGCGGCCGCGAAGGCGGGTTTACCCTGATCGAGATCATGGCGGCATTCATGGTCTTTGCCCTGTTGTTCGGGGTCACCCTGCAAATCCTTTCCACCTCGGTGGGCAATACGCGACTGTCGGGCGAGTACACCCAGGCGGCGCTGTGGGCGCAGTCGAAACTCGACGGGCTGGGACTCGAGAAGATGATCGAACCGGGCGTCACCCAGGGCAGCTTCGGTGACACCTACGACTGGACCCTGGAAATCAGCGAAACCGAGGTCGTCGACGAACGCGGCCTCGACGCCCAGGAAGAACTGCCGATTGCCCTCTACCACGTTCGATTGATCGTCGAGTGGCGTGGCGGTCGGCGAGACGCCGTGTTCGAGACGCTGCGTTCGGTCGATGTCAACTGGGAAGAGCGCCAGATGCAGATGGGCGGAGGGCCGCGGCCGTGAACCTGCGTGCGCGGTCATCGAGCGACGGTCGTTGCCAACGACTGGTGCGGGCATCTACAGCCGGTTCCGCATCGAAACCCGGGGCGCCCCGGCGACCCGGCCGCCAGGGCGGTTTCACCCTGATCGAGGTCTTGCTGGCCATCGCACTGGTGTCGATCATCATGGCCATGGCCTACGGCGGCTTTCGTGCCAGCGTCCGTGCGACCAGTTCCGGCGAGGCGGTCATCGAGGAGACCAATCGCCTGCGCGTCGTGCAGCAGTTCGTGCGGCGGCAGCTCATGCAGTCGCGTGCCCTGATCATCGAACAGTTCGACGACGGCGAGATCGTGCGTTTCCAGGGCGATGGCGAGCATGTGCGTTTCGTCTCCCCCATGCCCGGATACCTGAGCTACGGCGGCCCCTATGTGCAGGAACTGAGCCTCGAGAGCGGCTCGGATGGGCTGGAGCTGGTCTACTACTACGCCATGCTCAACGGCTACGAATCCGGAATGCTGCGCGAAGTCACCGACGGACGCGTTCTGATGGAGGGTCTCTCCGGCGGCGAGTTCATTTTTCTCGACTACGACCGTGAAACGGGCGAGACCTTCTGGATCGACGTGTGGGAAGAGCCAGAGCGCCTGCCCCTGGCCGTCGGCGTGCTGCTCGACATGGAGTCCGAGCGCGGACTGGCCTGGCCGGACCTGATCGCGCCGGTGATGGTCGATACCCGACAGTCGCGTGCCCGAACCGTTCGAAGCGCCCGCGACATGATGCTGCAGCGACACCGTCCCGAGGACTCCGACCGATGAGGGTTGTGCCCGGGCAGCAGCGCGGCATCGCGCTGATCGTGGTGATGTGGATTCTCGTTTTGCTGACCATCGTGGTGGGCACCTACGCCGTGCTGGCGCGAACCGAGAGCATGCAGTCCCGTTTTCTGTTCGACACGACGCGGGCGCGCTACGCGGCCGAGGCCGGCATTCACCGGGCCGCCTACGAAATGCGCAACACGGATCTAGAGACGCGCTGGGTGCCGGACGGTCGTCCCTACCGGATCGACTTCGGGGCCGCCGAGGTGGAGATCCGCATCACCGACGAGTCGGGAAAGATCGACCTCAACAGCGGCGATGCGGAACTTCTATCCAACCTTTTCATCTCACGAGGCATGGAAGAGACCGAGGCCTGGCACCTGGCCGACGCAATCGAGGACTGGCGCGACGAGGACGAGCTGCCCCGCCTCTACGGCGCCGAACTGGAAGAATACGAGGCCGCCGGGTATCCTTACGGGCCGGCCAACGAGCCGTTCGGGTCGGTCGACGAGCTGCAGCAGGTCATCGGCATGAGCTGGGACCTTTACAAGGAGCTCGAGCCGATGCTGACGGTGCATTCCAGCGGGCGCATCAACCCGGCATTCGCCTCGGCCGACGTGCTGGCGGCGAATCCGGACATCAGCGCCGAGGACGCCGTCGCCTTCGTCGAAGAGCGGCGTCAGTTCCACCCCCGCGATCAGCAGGCCCTGTTCCTGCCCGACGGGACGATGGTCAACTTGCAAGGGGGTGGCCGCACCTTTAGCATTCGCTCGCGGGCGACGCTGGATACCGGTACCTGGAGTGAAGTACGAGCCACCATCGAACTCGGTGGCGGCGATCAGCGTGGTCGCCCCTTCCGGGTGCTGAGCTGGCGTGACAATGTCGAGGATCGATGAACCAAAGTGCCATCAACGAATACTGGGGCAGCCTCGTTGCCCGCTACCGCGCCGGTCCGCTGCCAGGGTTCCTGAGGTGGTGGCGCGGCGAGCTGGCCGGGCTTTTCCCGCAGGGCTTGCGGCGCCGGATGATTCCGCCGCGCCCGGTACTCTGGCTGCTGCCCGAGGCGGAAGGCAACAGTCTTTCGGTCTGGCACGGTGGTGACCCGGCGGAACAGCGCGACACGTTCGGGGCGGGTGAGGACGCCGGGTTGTTGCGCGATCGCTGGCAGGAGTTGGTCGACGGCTTCGAGGACGGACAGCCCGAGATTCGCCTGTGCCTGCCGCCCGAGGATACCCTGCGCTGCCCGGTCGAACTGCCCCTGGCCGTCGAGACGAACCTGTCGGAGTCCCTGCGCTATCAGCTCGACCAGGTCACCCCATTCAGCGCCGACCAGGTCTATTTCGACTACGCCGTCGCCGAGCGTGACGCCCAGCACGGCCGCCTGAAGATCGACCTCAGGCTGGCCATGCGCTCGCGCGTCGACGCGCTGCGCGAGCGCCTGTCTGCGATCGGCATTCGCCCCCACGCAATCGATTGTCTCGGCGGCGACGCGGAAGACCCGGAAAGCGAAGGGTTCAACATGTTGCCGCTCGCCGAGCGGCCCCGCTACGTCTACCGACGCGCCCGAATCAACTGGCTGCTGGCGGGCGGCCTCGTGGTGGTGCTGGCCATCGTGATGGCCGAATCGCTGTTCCTGCATCGACAGTCCGTGCAGCGCCTCGACGCCGAAGTCGAGGCGCTGCGCCAGGACGCCGACGAAGTGATTGCGCTGCAGGACGAGCTGCAGGACTCCCTGGAAGCCGCCAATTTCCTGGCCGAGCGCCGCCGGCGCCAGCCGGTCAGCGTGCAGGTTCTCGACGAGATCACCCGGATCCTGCCCGACAACATCTGGCTGACGCAGTTGCGCATGCAGGGCAACGAGCTGATGCTGCAGGGCCAGGCCGATCAGTCGCAGCGCCTGATCGAGCTTGTCAACGAATCCGAACTGCTTTCCGACGCCGAGTTCCGGGGATCGGTCAGCATCGATCCCGGCAGCGGCCGAGAACGCTTCAACGCCCTTGCCCGCATCGAGACCAAAGGAGGGGAGCGTGCAACTGCTGCCGGACCTGGAGAATAATCGCCCGCTGGCCGTCGGCCTGCTGGTGATCGTGCTGGTGCTGGTCTACTTCATCGGCTTTCACTGGTTCGTGATGCGTCACGTCGAGCTGGCCGGCGAGGTCAACTCGCTCGAGGAACGTGTGGCGCGCTTCAAGGCGGCCTCCGCCCGTCGCCCCGAGCTCGAGGCCCAACTCGACAGGTTGCAGGCCGAACGCCTCGACAGCGCCCTGTTCCTGCCGGAGTCGAATTTCAACGTGGCCGCGGCCGGGCTGACGCGCCGGCTTAGGGATATCATTCAGCGCGAGGCTGATGACGCCGAACTGTGCCGCATCGTGTCGACGACCAACCGGCCCGACGACGAGCCTGAACGATTCGAGCAGGTCACGGTCAATGTGCGCATGAACTGTCCGCTGCCCGACTTCACGCGGATCCTCTATCAACTGGAAGACAACGTGCCGCTGATCTTCGTCGACAACCTGATCATCAACCAGCGTATTTCGGCGGATCGGGCCGATCGGCGCGGCAGTTCCGGCTATGGGCAGCTGGATGTGCGCTTCGATATCTACGGTTTCCTCTCCCAGCAGGCGAGCGGCTGAACGTGTTGGACTTCCGGCGCAATCTCCTGACCACGCTGCTCGTCATCGCCACCGGCGCCCTGGTGCTGACCGGCGGCGCCGCGGCGCTGCTGATGGGGCGGCCGGACGTGGCTTCAATACCACCCCGGGGCGAAACCGAGGCCGACGAAGTGCAGGTGGACGTGCCGCAGACCGGGCTCGAGGACTTCTCTTCCTACTCGGCCATCGTCGAGCGGCCGGTGTTCTTCTCCGACCGCGAGCTGCCGGTGGTCGAAGCGCCCGGCGACGAGGAGGAGGTGGCGCTCGATGAGGAAGAGGAGGTCGAAGAAGTCAAGGATCTCGAGGCTGCGGTGGCCGGGATCGTCATCACGCCGGAGCTGAAGCTGGCCATGGTCTCCGATGAGCAGGCCGGCAAGACCTTCGTGCTGCGCGAAGGGATGAGCCTGGAGGGCGAACAGGCGGCCTGGAAGCTGGAGACGATCGAGCCGCGGCTGGTCAGTTTTGTCTCGGTCGACGGCCGCAAGACCGATCTGGAGCTGCAGGTCAACACCAGCGGCCTGACCGCCCCGCCGTCGGCCTCGAGCGAAAGCGAGGGGCAGCAGCAGGAGACGGAGCAGGAAGAGGGTGGGCAGCCCTCGCAGCCCGCCGACGAGCGCGAGGCCAGCGATGAAGCGCGGGCCCGTGCCGAAGAAATCCGACGCCGCGTCGCCGAACGCCGGGCCGAACTGAGAGCCGAGGCCGAACGGCGTGCGCAACAAAGACAGCAAGAACAGGAAAACAATGGCTGAATCCAATCGAACGAGCAGTACCCGTTCCCACCCCGTTTTTGCGCTGCTGGCCCTGATCAGTCTGGCGCTGGCCGGGTGCGCAGCGACGGGCGACAAAGCCGATGAGCAGGACAATACCCGCCTTCGCCCGGGCCAGAGCGCCGTGAGCGCCACGACCCGCGAGTCCGATAGTGAGGGTATTCGTCTCGGCAGCGGCGAAGAAGATGCCGACGCCGACGCCGAGTTCGAAGAAACCGAAGTCTACCCCGGAACCGGGGTTTTCATCGACGAGGATGCATCCCGGCCGCGCGCCGAGGCCCCGGACGACGACGGCGAGATCACGCTCAATTTCGAAGGCCAGGGCATCCAGGAAGTGGTGCAGGCCATTCTCGGGCACATGCTCGAGGAAAACTACGTGATCGCGCCGGGCGTCAGCGGCGAAGTCACGTTCTCGACCGCCAAGCCGATCAAGCGCGACCAGGTCATGTCGGTGCTCGAGATGCTTTTGCGCTGGAACGGCGCGACGCTGATCTGGCGCGAGGGTCGCTATCACGTGGTACCCGTCTCCGACGCGGTGGCCGGTAACCTGGTACCGCGCACCGACTCGGCCAGCAGCGCCCGCGGCTACGAGGTGCTGGCCGTGCCGCTGGAGTTCATCTCCGCCGGCAAGATGGCCGAGCTGCTCGAACCCTGGGTCAAGGAGGACGCGGTCTTCAATGCCGACAACGCGCGCAACCTGCTCTTCCTGGCCGGAACGAAGTTCGAGCTGAGCAACTACCTGCAGATCGTCGAGACCTTCGACGTCGATTGGCTCGAAGGCATGTCGGTGGGTATTTTCAACCTCGAGCGGGTCGAGATCGACGATCTGATGTCCGAACTCGAAGCCGTCTTCGGTGAGGAAGGCGAGACACCGCTGGCCGGGATGTTCCGTTTCATGCCGCTCGAGCGCCTGAACGCCATCATGGTGATCACGCCCAATGAACAGTACCTCGACGAGGCCGAGAAGTGGATCAAGCGACTCGACCGCTCCAGCGCGCAGGGCGGCGCGCGGCTCTACGTCTATCGCGTCAAGAACCTCGAGGCCGACGTGCTGGCCGGCTACCTGGGCGACCTGTTCGGGGGCGGCGGTGGGCGAAGCAGCCGCGGGCGCGAGTCGGGTGGTT
>CAZSGS010000003.1:9094-16756 GCA_964606365.1 uncultured Wenzhouxiangella sp.
GCGATTTCCAGCAGTCGCGCGGCCGCGACAGTAGCGAGAGGGAATCCGGCAGCGACGACCGCAACCGGAATACCGCGGGCGGCATGGAGCTGGGCGAAGACGGCGGCGTGCGCGTGACCGCCGTGATGGAGACCAATTCCCTGCTGATTCAGGCTTCGCCGAGCGAGTACGACGGCATTCTCACGGCGATCGAGCGGCTCGACGAGGAGCCCCTGCAGGTTTTGATCGAGGCGCAGGTGCTCATCGTCGAGCTCAGCGACAGGCTGCGCTACGGCGTCAACTGGTTCTTGTCCAACCGGCACCCCGACGAGGGCGGCGCGTCGCTGCCCGACGGTTTCGCGGGTTCGCGCGATGAGGACTCCTTGCAGATCAGCGGATCCGATGTGCTGGGCACCATCACGCGCCGCGGCGTGGACCGGAGCTTCGTGACCGCCACCATCGACGCACTCGAGACCGTATCGGACGTGCGCACGATTTCGTCACCCAGTCTGGTGGTTCGCAACAACTCTGAAGCCAGTATCAACGTCGGCGAGCAGGTGCCGGTGCAGTCCACCAGTTTCATCGGCGGAGGCGGCAGTGACGGCAATCGCTTCGGCAGCGTCCAGTATCTCAATACCGGCACCATTCTGGAAGTCACGCCCCGGGTCAATCCGGGCGGGCTCGTCTACCTGAAGCTGCGGCAGGAAGTCTCTTCGCCGGGTGAGCGCCCCACCGATGGCAGCAATAACAATCCGCCGGTCAACACTCGAACCCTTCAGACCGAGGTGGCGATTCAGTCCGGACAGACCATCATGCTCGGCGGTATGATCCGGGAGGAAACCGGCAACACAAAGAGCGGTGTCCCCGGGCTGCAGAAGATTCCCTTCCTGGGCGGGTTGTTCCGAAGCACCAACCGCGACACTAATCGCACCGAAACGCTGGTTCTCATCACGCCGACGGTCGTCGAGACCACGGATCAGCTCAGACGCGTATCCGACGACGTCCGCAGCCAGTTCGAGGCCCTGAAGCCGCTTCGTAGAGGCGAGCATTGAGATTTTTCTCACCTTTTCAACAAGTTGGAGGCTCAAAAGCTTGAGTAATGTCAGAATAGGAACGATATCGGCCGTCCTGCTTTCGGCGATGGTGATCGTCGCGTGCCAGCAAGAGGCCGAAGAACGCCCGGCGGGCGAAGTGGTGAAGGAGCGCGCACAGGCGCGCTGGGACGCCCTCGTCGACCAGGAGTTTGCCGCCGCCTGGGACTATTACACCCCCGGATATCGGCAAATGACCGAGCGCGACGCGTTTGACGCGGATATGGACGCGCGTCCCGTCCAGTGGAACGCCGCCAGCGTGATTTCGGCCGAATGCGACGAGGAGGCCTCGAAATGCGAGGTTTTGACCGAAGTCACCTACCAGCCCACCGGCGGCCCGAAGGAGATGCGGAGCGTCGAAGTCACCCGCGACCTGGAGGAGGAGTGGCTCCTCATGGACGGCCAGTGGTGGTACTCGGCCCAGTGATTGCTTTACATTCCGATATCAATTAGCATAGAATGGCACACGCTAGGACAGGTTCGGTCAGAACCGTTCTTGTCCTGCTGTGTTTGCACAGAGCCCTGTGTCCAACAACTTTAGGAGTGTTGTAATGAAAAGAAACACCTTGACGACGGCAGTTCTGGCTGGTCTGACGGGTATGGCGGGCATGGTCAGCGTTTCCAACGCTGTCAACGTCAACCCCGAAGGTCTCGGTCAGGTTCTGCTGTATCCGTACTACACCGCCCGCGGCGGCAACGACACGATCATCTCGATCGTCAACACGACCGAACGCGGCAAGGCCGTCAAGATTCGCTTCATCGAAGCGCTGAACTCGCGCGAAGTGCTTGACTTCAACATCTACATGTCGCCCTACGACGTGTGGACCGGTGCTGTCAGCGCCGAAGGTGAAGGCGGCAAGCTGACGACCGGCGACACCACCTGCACCGTGCCCTACATCGCCGGCCCGGACTTCGGTGGCGAGCAGGAGTTCCTGTCGTTCGCCTACGAAGGTGACGGCGGCCCCCAGGGAATCGAGCGTACCGCCTCGGGTTACATCGAAGTGATCGAGATGGGCACCATGGTCGCCCAGCCCTCCGGTGAGCCGGGTGCTACCGATCCGGCGATCATTCCGTGGTCCGCCAAGCATTCCGATGGCGAGCCGCGCGATTGCGCGCGTCTGGTGGGCGAATGGACCGACGGCTCGGGCCTGTTCTGGCTGGACCAGGACAACTCGCAGTTTGGTTTCGACACCGAGCTGGGCGCCAGCGGCGGCCTGTTCGGTTCGGCCAACATCATCAACGTGGCCGAAGGCACCCTGCTGTCCTACAACGCCACGGCCATCGATGGCTTCTGGGCTGCCGGCGACATGAGTCACAGCGAGCCGGACTCGCTGGCGCCGGACCTGGGTAGCGGCACCAACGCCACGAGCTTTGTGTTCAACAACGGTGAACTCAAGGAGCACACTTGGGACGCCCCGCTGCTCGCCGTCAATGCGTCCATCACGCTTGATCGCCTGATGAACGAGTACGTCACCCAGGCCGACACCAACGCTCAGACCGAGTGGGTGCTGACCCTGCCGACCAAGCGTTTCCACGTGGATCCGGCCTTTGGTCTCGCCAACCCGGACGAGCCGGTGCCGCCGTTCACCCGTACCTGGCATGTCCGTGAGGACGGTTCCCTGAACCTCCCCTGTGAGGACATGGAATACAGCTTCTGGGATCGCGAAGAACGCGAGCCGAGCCCGGAGGTTGGGCCGCCGATCGTGTCGCCGCGTCCGCCGGAAGCTGAAACGCCGCAGTTCCAGCTCTGCAAGGAAGCCAACGTCATTCGCTTCTCCAGCGGTGGCGACGAGCCGCCGGCTACCACGGAGATCCTGAAGGAGCCGGCGCGTGAAGGTCAGTACGAACGTCTGGGTTATACCAACTTCGAACTGCCGTACGATGCCGGTTGGGTGCTGTTCGATCTGGCCGAAGTGCCGGATGACTCGGATACCTTCGGCGACTTCGGTCCCCGCCGTCAGAGCCTGGATGCATCGACTCCGGCGGATGACGGAACGACCCGAGTCGAAGGTCTGCCGGTCATCGGCTTCCAGGCCACGACCTACACCAACGGTACGCTTGACGGCGGCAACGTTCTCGCCAACTACGGTGGTGCCTTCAACCATCGCGGTTCGCGTTCGTTCGCTACCTCCGGCGACTAAAAGCGGTTTGGTATCTGGTCCGAGAGGACTGCAAACCGAGTACAGGGGCCATCCACCGGGTGGCCCCTGTTTTGTTGAGTGAACGGAACTTTTACCTGCTCTTCAGGCTCTACTAGCAATTAAGTCGTTATCCTCCGGGCATACGCTCCCGAATTGACGGAAACCGAAATGAAAGCTTCCATCCCCCAATTCTGTTTGATCACCCTCTTCGCGCTTGCTTTCCCGATTTCGGGACTGGCTGGCGAGGAGGCCAAGAAGCTGATTGTGAATCAGGAAGAGATTGACTGCGAACTTCAGGGTTCTGCAGCCGTGACCTCGGAAGGGGACCTCGCGATAGAGGTTCAGGACCCGGATTGTCTCGGCCAGGGCGGGCTGGCAATGACTTCCCTGGTGCTCAACCCCAGAAGCGTTTCCCCCGGCGACGCCTTTACGGCCAGCTGGGCATCGATCGGAGCCGACGCATGCGCGCTGACGCTTCCGAGCGGTTGGTCGGCACCCAACGTCGGGACTTCTGACGAAGTCACCCTGGATGTTCCGAGTGAGTCTTCCACGGGCGAGAAAACGGTCAGCGTCGAATGCAGTTCCAGCAATGCCAATGTCGATCCGGTGTTCGCCGACGCATTTCTGCAGGTCGGTTCTTCCGACGTTCCGGACAGGCCGGACATGTCCGTCACCGTGGTGGACAACGTCGCCCCGGGTGAAATCCGCATCGACTGGTCCGGGTCGTCGAATTCATCCAGTTGCGAAGCCTCCAGCGATCCGACACTTTCGGACTGGGATGGCGACGTTTCGACCGATTCCGACCAGCAGAAGACCATCAGTGACCTTGAAGCCGGCGGCTACAATCTCTCGTTGACCTGCAGCAACTCGAACGGTGAATCGGACCCGGCGAATGCCAGCGCAACAATATCCGGATCCGAGCAGTGCGCCGGTCGCGAGCCGCCCTCGGGCTGGACGCGACTCGGTGATCCGGGTACGCCGGCGTGCCTGAACGACGGGTTCTCCTGGGATCCCAGCAAGGATTGTCGCGTGTGGTGGGAAGTCGACGACGACGGCGAGCGCCTGGGTCTCGGCCGTAACCCGTTCTACGAGTCCGGTGGCGCCACGTACAGGATCGCCGCGGCCGGGCGGGGTTCGCCCAAGCAGTACCTCGCCATCCGGCTGAACACGTTCAAGACCGTTGAGGAAGATGGTGGCGAAACCGTGGTCGACATGCCGACCAACGAGAGCGGGCGCTGGTCTGCCCAGGCACCCAACACTTTTGCGACGGCGGCCAAAACGCTCGTGACGATTTCGAGCTGCCCTGGCGACTTCCATCAAGACGAGGTGATGGATGAGACCGGATGCTATGGTGCGCAGAACGCCATCTTCCAGAATTTCCGCTGGGGCGGAACCGCAAGCGGCGAGACGTGTCAGTTGGAGTCGGGCCGTACCTACTACCTGAACATCATTCCAACGCTGTCAGCACCCGGAACCGATCCCGATGACCTGGATATCGATCCGAATTGTGACGGCGACGCTTGTGGCATGATCTACAGTTGGAGCGGTTGATCGATGACGTCCAGTACACTTTGATGCAAAAGGAAGCTCAGCAGTGAAGAGTTTTTACATCACGACCTCTGCAGTCCTCACCGCCGCGCTTTGCGCGGCGGCGAGTTTTGCCCAAGCACAAGAAGTCGAGAAAGACTTTCACTTGCAGTATTCATCAGAAGTGCTTGCGCAGCGATCGGACGTAACTGCGACGCACGCCGACTTCGATGCCTACCTGCGCGATCGGGTTCCCCCGGACAAATGGGAAGCCATACTCGCGAGTCCGGACCGAATCAGCGAAGTGATCAACAACATCATGCTGACGCAGGCACTCGCCGACTCGGCCTGGAATGATGAAGAACTGGTCGACGAGTCGTTCACCGCGTTGCTATACAGGCGGGTCGCTCTGGAACTCGCCGCGCGTTACCGCGAACGCTACCTGGACCGGAACGAGCTGGAAGATTACGAAAGCGCCGCCCGTGAACTGTACATGACAGAGGGTGACAAGTTCATGAGCACGGCGACCATCGATATCGACCACATCCTGATCGCCGGCGGGGATGCAGCCTCGGAAGCCGAATTGATGCGTGAGGTTCTGCAGGCATATGATCGAATTTCGGAGGGCGAGGATTTTTCGAGCGTCGCTCGAGAAGTCAGCGACGAACCCAACGTCGATGACAATTCCGGCCGGATGACCGAGATCAACCCCGAAGAGCTCGTTCGGCCCCTGGCCAATGCGATCAAGGAGGTCCCGCAAGGGGAACTGGCGCCACCGGTTCGAACGCAGTATGGATGGCACATCGCTCGCGTCGTCCGTGAGAACCCCGCGGAAGAACTCAGCTGGGAAGAAGCAAAGCCGCAAGCCGTTGAGCAGGCGCGCGCGAACCACCGTCAGATGCTGTGGGAGCGTCACCTCAAGCAACTCCAGGATTCGCCCACCGAACTCACCGAAGGTGCCGTTTCCGATCTGCTCGAGCGCCATGGCGTTGAAGGTCTGGAGGGTTCGCTCGACGAGAACCTCGGTCAGCCCGACACGCAGAACTGACCTTGAGGCGTGGATCGGAACTGGTACCAACTGCTTCCGGCGCTGATCGGAAGACAGATCAGATCGAGATTCATCGGGAGTGCTAGCGGCTGGATCTGGCTGATCCTCAACCCGCTGTTGCTGCTGGCGGTCTACTCGTTTGTATTCGGAGTCATTTTCCAGGCCCGGGTTCCGCCCGGCCTGGACATGCCTTTCGTGGCCTGGCTGGCCGTTGCGCTCTGGCCCTGGTTGATGTTTTCCGAAGGCGTGCTGCGCGGCTCGGAGGCGATACGGGATCATGCGGCCCTCCTCTCCAAGGTGGCCATGCCGAGGGAGTTGATCGTCATCGCCGCCGTTTCGGCGGTGTTCGTGCTTCATCTGATCGGCTATGTTGCCGTGCTCTGCATCCTCGCCCTTCTCGGGGTGGACATGTACTGGCTCGGGCTGCCCTGGTTGCTTCTGGCGCTGGGAACCCTGTATGTCCTGACGGCCGGCCTGGCCCTTGCGCTTTCCGCCATCCAGGTCTACGTGAGAGACCTGGAGCAGGCGCTGCCGACCCTGTTCATGTTCTGGTTCTTCCTTACGCCGATCCTTTACGCCCCGTCCCTGCTGCCGCAGCAATTTGCGTCCTGGCTGGATTTCAACCCGATGACGTGGTGGATGAGCGAGATTCGCACGGCGTTGCTATACGAACAAGCCGCTCCGGGTTGGGTTGCGCTGGCGCTCATTATCGGTAGCCTGGCTGTACTGTGGCTTGGCCGGCGGATCTTCGGGCGTCTGAGCCCATACTTCGAGGATTTCCTGTGAGCGAGCCGCTGCTAAGCCTCCAGGGCGTTTCGAAGCGATATCCACCGACGGTGCGCTCCTCGGAGCGCTTGCGCGCGTTCTGGCAGCTTCTGTGGCACGGCCGAGCCGAGGGCGGCGCGAGCGTGCTCGAGGATGTCAGTTTCGATATCGTTCCCGGCCAGTCCCTGGGCATCATCGGCTCCAACGGGGCCGGCAAGTCGACCCTGCTGAAGGTGATTACGGGTGTGCTCGAGCCCACCACCGGCTCGATCGGCAAGCGCGGCAGCGTCGCCGCACTGCTCGAGCTGGGTGCGGGGTTCGATCCCGAGTACACCGGTCTCGACAACCTGCGCATGAACGCGGCTTTCCTGGGGCTCTCGCGCAGGGAGGTGGAGGCCAAGCTCGACGACATCCTCGAATTCGCCGACATCGGTGACTCGATCCACGAACCGGTCAAGCACTACTCATCGGGCATGGTGGTCCGGCTCGGCTTCGCCGTCGTCGCATCGGTCCGCCCGGACCTGCTGATCACCGACGAGGTGCTCGCCGTCGGCGACGAGTCCTTCCAGAAGAAATGCATCCGCTGGATCGAGGGCTACCTCGCCGAAGGCGGCACGATGCTGATGGTCTCGCACAACCTGTACCAGGTGCAGAAGCTGTGCCGGAATGCCTTGTGGCTCGAGGCGGGCAGGGTGGCGCGCTACGGCGACGTGTTCGATGTATCCCAGGCCTACCTGGCTTGGCACGAACGTAAGCACGCCCAACAGGACAATGTCCGCGGGCGCAACGCCAATGCGCCCTATCGCATCGAGAAACTCGAACTGGCGCCGAAGGGCGAGGGCACACCCGTCGTCGCCATGGGCGGCCGGCTCGATGTTCGGCTGGAGCTTTCCTCCCCCGACGATCGCCCGCCCGTCGCCGTGGTCGGCATCGTGAGGGCCGACGGCACGCCGATCTACGGGGTTGGCACTGACCACGACGACGTTGAGCCGGTCGAGATCTCTCCCGGGCGCTACGCGGTCGACATTCGCTTTTCGGATTTGCCGCTGCTGCCCGGCGGCTACGCCGCGCGCGCCCACGCCCTCGACTCCGAGGGGCTGCGCATGCACGA
>CAZSGS010000003.1:16766-23162 GCA_964606365.1 uncultured Wenzhouxiangella sp.
GAGACCTTCACCGTGACCGGAAAGACCAGAGAAGTCGGTCTGGTGCGGTTGGCCCACGACTGGCGCAAGCCATGACTGTTGTCGTCGTACCCGTCTATAACGCGCCCTCGGCCACGAAGCGCTGCCTGCGGTCGCTCGAGGCCACGCTCGATCGGCGCCAGCCGGTCATCGTCATCGACGACGCCTCGGACGATCCGCGCATACCGGAACTGTTCGAGACCCTCCCGCGCCAGTGGACGCAGGTCCGCAATCGCGACAACCTGGGATTCGTGGCCAGCGCCAATCTGGGCATGACCATGGCTTCCGGCCAGGACGTGATCCTGCTCAATGCCGATACCCGCGTCACGCAAGGCTGGCTGTCCGCCATCGAGGAATGTGCCGCATCCGATCAGGCGATCGCTTCGGTCACGCCCCTGACCAACAACGGCGAGATCGCCTCGATTCCGGAATTCTGTCGCCCCAACCCCTGGCCGGACGATCCCGAGCGCTGGGCCCGGGCCTGCCGGGACTCCGGTGCGCCCCGGTATCCCGAGGTGCCCACCACCGTGGGATTCTGCATGTTCATGCGCCGCGCCGCCATCGACCAGGTCGGCCTGTTCGACGAAGCGGCATTCGGGCGAGGCTACGGCGAGGAAAACGACTGGTGCATGCGGGCGATTCATGCCGGCTGGCGCCACGTGATTTGCGACAGCGCGTATGTGGCGCACGAGGGCGGGGCGAGCTTCGGGCCGCTCGGTCTCAAACCCGGCGGCGAAGCGATGGAGACGCTACTTGCCCGCTATCCCGACTACATGGAAAGGGTCAATGCCTTCATCGAGGCCGATCCGATGGCCGGGAGGCGACAAAGGATCTTGGCGGCGTATCGGAATAACCTGCCCGACGGATCGAATCCCGCGTAGGTCGGGGTCGCATCTCCGACGGACGACATTTTGGTTGTCTCCACCGGGCGCTACACGTGTTCGACTTTCGAACGGAGACAACATCCGCACAACCACCACGGCGTGCTCACAGGTACCCTTCGTTCAGATGGGGAACACATGTAGACAGCGGTGGATGCAACCGAAACCTCGTCCGTCGGGGATGCGACCCCGACCTACGCGGGCCTCGAGCGGTTAAACTGCCATCTTGACTGATTCATTCTTCGTCCATGGCCGACAACACCCCTCTCGAATTCACCGGCGAGCGCTTCACCCCTGAATGCGTGCGCGAGATGGCCTACGAGCACTGGCATCGCTACGCCTGGGCGGCGGAACTGGTCGCGGGCCGCGACGTGCTCGACGCCGCATGTGGAGAGGGCTACGGCAGCCGCCTCCTGGCCGCCCGCGCCCGAACCGTCACCGGCCTGGATATCGGCGAGGATGCGGTCACACATGCGCGTGAGCGCTATCGCGCGGACAATCTGCGCTTCGATGCCGGTGACGCCACGAATCTGACCTACGCGGACGACAGCTTCGATGTGGTTGTGTCCTTCGAAACGCTCGAGCACCTCGCCGAGCAGGAAGCCCTGCTGCGCGAGTTCCGCCGTGTTCTGCGACCCGGGGGCTTTCTAGTCCTGTCTTCGCCCGACCGAAAGACCTACAGCGACGAAACCGGCTACGACAACCCCTACCACGTGCGCGAACTCTATCGCGATGAACTCGAAGCACTCGTCTCCGGGGTCTTTCCGGTGTTCCGGCTCTACGGTCAAAAACTGATGTTCGTCTCCGCCCTGTGGCAGCTCGATGACGGAACGGGCCGGCAATGCCTGACTGACGAGGGGGGTAGGGTGCGTGCGGGCGCCTCGCCCGCTTGTCCGCCGCTGTACTTCCTCGCCGTGGCGGGCGCTGACGAATCCTGCCTGCCCGAGACACCCGGCCTGTCGCTCTACGGGGATCGGGAAGAGTCGGTCTATCGTCACTACAACGACGAGGTCGCAAGGCACATTCGCGCCGGCCACCTGCTGGCCGAGCGCGACGCCGAGATCGAGCGCCTGAAAGCCCGGCTCGAAGCACCCTTGTGGCGACGGCTGTTCGGCGGATCATGACGGCACCGACCGCTCCGCTTTCCCGCGTCACGGCCGTGATCGTCAACTACAATTCCGGCCGCTGGCTGGCGCGCTGCATCGAGAACCTGCGCGGGCGCGGGGGTTCTTCGCCGGAAGTGATCGTCGTCGACAACGCGTCCAGCGACGGCAGCATCGAGGTTCTGCCGCCGTTGTCAGGCGTCACCGTGCGCCGGGCCCATCGCAACCTCGGCTTCGGCCGCGGCGTCAATCAGGCGTTGCGGTCGGTTTGCACCGAGTATCTGCTGATCATCAATCCGGACTGCCTGCTGATCCCCGCCTCGCTGGTGCGCCTGGTCGAGGAGATGGACGACCATCCCGATGTCGCCCTGGTTTCCGGCCGGGTGTTCGACATGAGCGGTACCGAACAGCGCGGCAGCCGGCGGCGTTTGCCCAGCCGCCGACAGGTGTTGTCCGAAGTCCTTCCGTTCAGCCACGTCAACGGCATCGATCTGACCCACGAGCCCGCCCCGGACGAACCCACGGATGTCGAGGCGGTGTCGGGTGCCTGCATGCTGGTGCGAACCGCCGCCCTGGAACAGATCGGCGGCTTCGACCCCGGCTTCCACATGCACTTCGAGGACCTCGACATGATGGCGCGGCTGCGTGAATCGGGCTGGCGCATCCGGTTGGTGCCGTCGGTCTTCGTCTCGCACGCCGGCGGCGTGTCCTCACGGCGACGCCCGGTGGCGGTGATGTGGGCCAAGCACAAGAGCCTGTGGCGCTTTCTCAATAAGCACTGCAGCGAAGGCTGGACCTGGTTCAGCCGCGCCCTTTGGTGGTCCTTCATCCACCTGCACGCGCTGCTGATGGTGCCGGTCTGCCTGGTTACGCGGCGATGAGCGAGGCCGCGATCATCTTGCTGCTCGGCGCCAGCGGGCCCGTCGGCCGGTACTTCCTCGACCGAACGTCCGGCCAGCATGTGCGCGCCATCGCCGTGTCCCGACGCGATCCGGTCAAGTCCTGGCCGCACGTGACCTGGCTGCAGCACGACCTCGAGCGCGGCCCCGCCGATGTGCGCGCGGGAACGCTCGTCAGCCTCGGGCCACTGGCGCATGCCCTGTCGCAGGTCGAGCAGGGCATCGGCCTGGGCCGCGTAATCGCCCTGAGTTCGGCGAGCACGCTGTTCAAGAAACAGTCGAGCGACCGCGGCGAGCGTCGCCAGATGGCTGCCTTGAGTCGGTGCGAGGAGGGCCTCGCCCACGTCTGCCGGGAACGCGATATCGTGCTGACCCTGCTCAAGCCCACGATGATCTACGGGGGCGGGCCGGACCGAAACATCAGCCGAGTGGCGGGGCTGACCGGCCGGCTCTCCTACGTACCCGTTGCCGGAAACGGACTGCGGGCGCCCGTCCACGCCGACGACCTGGCCCGGCTCGCCGTCGAATGCGTGATATTGGGTTCACGAAGCGCCGGCAACTGGCTGCTGGCCGGTGGGGAAACCCTGGCTTATTCCGACATGATTCGCCGTGTAGCGGGATCTCAGGGCAGAAGCGTGAGACTCCTGCGGGCGCCGGTGTGGCTGCTCAAGACCGGCGTTCGGGCCGCCCACCGCTTCGGGCGGTTGCGCGATATCAAACCCGCAATGGTCGAGCGGCAAACCATGGATCTGGTTGTCGACGATACACCGGCGCGGGAGCATCTAGGGTGGAGTCCCAGAGCTTTTCGGCCCTGACTTTTAAGGTTCATTGCGCATTACCGGGGACCTTGGCCCATATCATGAGGAAGGAGTATTCCTGGTCACGGTAGCCGTAGGCTGTGCGGCGGTTGATGACCTTGATGGTGTTGTTGATGCCCGCGACGACGCTCGTGTCGAGTGGGTGAGGGTACCGCGCCAGGATGCCGTGTGGATATGGCTTCAGACGTTGAGCAGGGCGTTTATACTTGTGTATCGACTGACCGCCGCCCACCCGAACGCTTCCAGACCAGACCATGAGTGATCGATTCGTCATCCTGACCTGGCATCCCATCCGGGTGCTCGACAATACCTACGCCGAAAACGATCTGATGGCCTTCGAACACGACCTCGTTCTGCTAGACCGCCTGGGCTGGACGATTATGCCCCTGGCGTCCGCGATGGCGGGTCGACGGCGCGGCGACCTGCCGGAGCGCACCGCCGTCCTGACAATCGACGACGGCTCGATCCTTGACTACCACGATTTCGACCACCCTACCTGCGGCCAACAGCCCGGCATTCGCTCTCGCCTTCGCGCGTTCGCCACGGCAGTTGAGGGAAGCCGACACAAGCCGCACGTGAGTTCCTTCGTGATCGCCTCGCCCGAGGCCCGGCAGGAGCTCGACCGGACCGACTACATGAGACTCGGCGTGTGGGGCGACGACTGGTGGCGTGCGGCGAGCGAGAGCGAGCTGTTCTCGATCGAGAGCCACAGTTGGGACCACAATCACGGATCCCTGGCCCGGACGGCGCAACGGGACAATCATAGGGGCGATTTCCGCCTGATTGAAACCGACGCTGAGTGCCGCATCGAAGTGGACTCGGCCAGCGACTTCATCGAACGGCGTGCCGGCCGGCGGCCGCGCTACTTCGCCTACCCCTACGGCCAGGCGAGCGACTACCTGCGCCGCGAGTACCTGCCGTCGCACGCCGATCGGTTGGGCCTGACAGCTGCACTGTCCTGCAATCCCGAGCCGGTCACGCGTTCGAGCGACGACTGGTACCTGCCCCGCTACGTCTGCGGCGCCGACTGGACGAGTGGCGAGGAACTGACCGCCCTGCTGCGCGACGCTGCCTGAGGCCGCGACTCAGAAGGGACCGAGGGCGTGAACCGCGTCGGTTAGTTCGCGTCGCCGGCCCACTTCGAGCGGCCGGTGAAAGTGGGCGAGCAATTGGGGGTGATCCGTGTGGCGAAAGCCGGCTGCCAGGTCGACTTCCTCGGCGCGCGCGTCGCCGCAGTAGCCGAAGAAGGCCTCGAAGTCGTCGGCCATTTCGGTGAAGGCGTAGCGCAACAGGTTGAACAGGACGCCGCCGGAATCGCGGATCGCCCCGGCATGGGCATCGGGCACACCGGCGAAGCCGCGACCGTCGGTACTGCCGCCGCCGACGAGTGCGACGGTGTCGTGCCGCAGGATGTTCAGGTAGCCCAGCGGGACGAAATGGAACGCGTCGGTGCGATGGAACGCGACCAGATGGCGACCGTAGTCCGGCAGGGTGCCGCCCAGCTTGCGCTCGAAGATCGCGCCGGCAAAGAAGCGACCGTCGCTGACCTCGGCGACGCGGAAGTACTCTTTCACGATGGACTCGTCTCGTTAGGGTTCCAGCCTGAGCAAAGTATAGTCGAGGATGCCCGATTCACCCCAGTGAATCGACCACCGCAGCGGTGAGCGTCTCGACCCGGCGAGACCAGTCCGCATCCCCGACCCATTTCTGGTTGACCTCGATCTCCACCGGCACCAGGCGTTCGGCACCGGAGCGAGCGCGATGCTGCTGACCAATGCCGTTCGCGGTGCCGCGGTACGGCCGGTTCATGTGCACGCTCCAGGACGGCTCGGTCCGGTGCAGGCGCTCTCCCAGCGAGAGGCACAACGACCGCTCGGTCTCGCGCGCCGGATCGTAGAGCAGGCCCAGGTCGGTGGTTCGGACCCGGCCGTCGTTCGTGATCCGTAAACCGTGGTCGTAGGTCGGGGCCGCGTCCCCGACGGACGAGGCTTCGTTTGCCCGCACCGGGCTCTACACGTGTTCGCGATCCGAACGAAGGGGACCCATGAGAACCGCGTGGTGGTCGCGGAGACGTCGTCCGTCGGGGATGCGACCGCGACCTACGCGGGTCTCGATCACGACGTGGAGCCACCCGGCACGCGCGTGGTCTCGGGAGTGATCAGGTCTTGAGGCGCTTGTATTTGAGCCGATGCGGTCCGGCCTGGTCGCCGCGGCGCTTTTTCAGGTCCTTCTCGTAGTCGGTGAAGTTGCCCTCAAACCACTCCACGTGGGAGTCGCCCTCGAAGGCGAGCACGTGGGTGGCGATGCGGTCGAGGAACCAGCGATCGTGCGAGGTGACCAGAACGCAGCCCGGAAAGCTCAGCAGCGCCTCTTCCAGGGCGCGCAGGGTCTCGACGTCGAGATCGTTGGTCGGTTCGTCGAGCATCAGCACGTTGGCGCCGGAGTGCAGCACCTTGGCCAGGTGAACACGGTTGCGCTCGCCGCCGGAGAGCTGCCCGATGCGTTTCTGCTGTTCGGAACCCTTGAAGTTGAAGCGGCTTGCGTAGGCGCGCGCCGGGATGCGGTAGTTGCCGACGTTGATTTCGTCGGCGCCGTTGGAAATTTCTTCCCACACCTGGCGATCGTCCTTCAGGCTGTCGCGCTTCTGGTCGACGTAGCCGAGCTCGACTGTTTCGCC
>CAZSGS010000004.1:0-14140 GCA_964606365.1 uncultured Wenzhouxiangella sp.
GGCATATCGGACGGTCGGGCCCAGCCGCGTGTCGTGGAACTGCACCCGGCGGCTCAGCGGGCTCTTGTGCAGCAGCAGCGGGTTGCCGAGGGCGCCCACCGTGTCCCACACGCCGATGAAGTGGATGGGTGTTCGGATTTCCCACGCGAACCGCTCTCGAAAGCGAACGGCGTGGGCGGCATCGGGATGCTTCAGGGGTGAGCGCGACTTGTAGAGATCGAACGCCGCATCGACGCGGTCGGCGAACGCGCCCCGGAGCACGCCGGCGTTGTAGATCATGCCGGCGAGGCTGCGCACGGTAAGGCGCCGCGGCTGTAGCCTAAAAGGAACAGCTCGTCACCGGGCTCGAAGTGCTCCACGACAAAGCGATAGGCATCCTTGAGGTTGTCCGACAGGCCCCAGCCGGTCGCGCCGGCAAACCAGCGATACAAGCGGTTGCCATCCGAACCCACGCCGGGACCGTAATACACCACTTGCTCCACGCCCATCGAATCCGCCCCGGCCACCGACTCGGCCAGGCGCACGACATTCGTCGGCGCGGGCTCGCCGTCGCGCTCGCGGTCGGCCGAACTCCAGGTGCCGTCACAGCATACGACGATGCGTTTCACGGTTCACTCCCCCGATACCCTCCGACGATCCTACGCGCGCATCCCGGAACGATCAATCGGTGGGCTTGCGCTTGTTTCCGGACCCGCTTCTCGGCGGCAGGGCGCGGACGCAGACAACAAGGCTCGTCGCGACCACGGCCGTCAGCGCCAGCCAGGACAGGGCGTTGCCCCAGGCCCCGAACAGCAGGGCGGCGGCCAGGCCGAGCGCGGAGACGAGTCCGAACGCCACCGGCATGAGCCAGATGCGCTCGCCGATCCGGCGCCCGTTCACGAGCGAACCGAACCTTCGGCGGAGGAGCCGACCCGAACCCGCTCGCGTGCCCCGACGTCGCCGCGCTTGAGCCATAGGTAGATGCCGCTGCCCAGCACGACGGTCGACAGCCCGGTCAGCAGCGCCCACAGGATTTTCAGCGGCATGCCGCCGTAGTCGCCGAAATGCAGGGGCTGCGACAGCATCAGGGTAGTGACCGTCCAGGGCATCTCGCCGATGGTTGCCACCTCGGCCGTTTCGGCGTCGATGAGCACCGGCGCGATCAGCCTCGAGGTCAGCGCGGTCTCGCCCTGCATGAAGGCGTTGAAATGATGCGGCGAGGCGAACTCGTTGCCCGGAAAGGCCAGGAAGCTCAGCTGCTTGTCCGGCGCCGCCCCGGCGGCCGCGTCGAGCACGGCGTCGAGGTCGGCCATGCGCTCGGGCGCATCGCGATCGGCGTGGTCACCGGTCATTTCGGCCAGTTCGGTAGCCTGCCATTCGGCGAAGATCGGAATCGACAGGGTGTTGATCACGCCGGTGACGGTGACGACGAGCAGCCACACCAGGGTGATGATGCCGAGCAGGTTGTGCAGATCCAGCCAACGCAGCCGCGACGCGCGTTCGCGGCGCACGCGCGCGAAGCCGGACTTGCGCGCGTGCGGGCCGTAGACCGCCACGCCGGAGACAATCGAGGCCAGCAACAGCAGCCCCATGAAGCCCAGGAACAGCGTCCCCGGCAGTCCGGCGAAGAAGTCGACGTGCAGCCTGAGCATGAAATTCATCACCCCCTGGCCGAGCGGATACTCGCCGACATACTCGCCGGTGCGCGCATCGAAGGTCATGAACGACGACATGTCGGCGCTCTCGACCGAAGTCCCGAGGCGCACGTAGAGCGCGTCGGGCTCGTCGGGTTCGCGCACCAGGAACTGCACCGTCTCGCCGGGGCGCATGGCCAGCGCCCGCTCGACGATCTCGTCGACATCCGCATCGGGCCCGGCATGCTCGATCCGGGGCAGCTCGCTGGCATAGCCGAGCCAGTGGTCGATCTCGTGGTGAAAGATCAGCGGCAGCCCGGTGGCGAACAGCACCAGCATGAACAGCGCGCACACCAGGCTCGACCACTTGTGCAACCAGAACCAGCGGCGGTAGGCCTTTCGCTTCACCCCTCAGCGTCCGTTTCGGTCACCGGCCCCAACGATACCGGACGCTGGCGGAGACGGTGCGCTCCTGGCCGTAAGTGCACAGTACCGTGGTGCGCCGGAAGCAACCCGAGATCACGCGCTCGTCGAGCGCGTTGTGCAGGTTGAGGGCGAGTTCCAGGGAATCCGTTTCGTAATAGACCGCCGCATCGACCACCGTCTCGCCGGGCACGCGCACGCTGTTGGGCACATCACCGTAGGTCGCGCCGTTGTAGCGCACGCCCAGGCCCAGGCCCAGGCCCTGCAGCGCCCCGCCCTGGAAACGGTAGTCGCCCCAGATCGAGGCGCGCTGCTCGGGCACCTGGGCCGGGCGTTCGCCGAGCTGCGAGTCGATCGCGCTTTCGGTGATTTCCATGTCCAGCCAGGTGTAGGCGGCGATGATGTCCAGGCCCCAGGCGAAGTCGGCCACGGCTTCGAACTCGACGCCCCGGGAGGTGATCTCGCCGGTCTGGATCGGCACGAATGTGGCCGGATCGGACTCGACGACGTTGTCGCGCGCAATGTCGAAGTACGACAGGGTCACGAAGCTGCGCGCCCCCGGCGGCTGGTACTTGAGGCCGAACTCGAGCTGCTCGCCCGACTCGGGTTGCAGGGGTTCACCGTCGCCGCCGACCTCGAGCGTCGGCAGGAACGACTCCGCGTAGCTCACGTACGGCGCCAGGCCGTTGTCGGCCAGGTAGACCAGGCCGGCGCGGCCGGTGAACTCGCCGTCGTCCTGGCGGGTGGTGGTGCCGGCGAGGCGATTGACGGTCGTGGTTTCGGCCTCGTCGTAGCGGGCGTTGAGGGTGGCCACCCAGCGACCGAGTTCGATCTGGTCCTGCAGGTAGACGCCGAGCTGCTCCTGCTCGGTAACGGTGTCGGCAAACACCGGGGGTTCCTCCACCGGCGCCCCGTAGACCGGGTCGAAAGCGTCGAGCGACGGGGCGGGGCCGAAGGTCTGAACCGAGCCGACCTCGACGTCCTGGTAGTCGACGCCGAACAGCAGCGTGTGCGCCAGTCCGCCGGTTTCGAAGTTCCACTGCGACTGGTTGTCGACGGCGATACCGTCGAGATCGCCGAAGCTGCCGAACACCGAGCGGCTCAGCGTACGCAGGTCGTCGGGGTCGAGGCCTTCGACGTACACCGTCACGTCGTCGAGTTCGCTGGCATACAGGCGCGCGTTCTGGCGCAGCACCCAGTCGTCGCCCAGGTGGTGCTCGGCCAGCCAGCCGACCGAATACTCCTCGCGGTCGTAGCGATCGACGTCGGGTTCACCGGTGAACAGGTCGATCGGCGCCCGGCCGTTGGGATTGGGATCTTTGGTGCCTTCGGCCGGCAGCGCCTGCGAAGCGCGGGTCTCGTCGGTCTGGTAATAGCCCAGGAACGTGATCGAGGTATTCGCGCCGGGGCGCCAGGTGAGACTGGGCGCGACGAACTCGCGATCGTCGTCGACAAAATCAACCTGGGTCTCGCTGTCGCGCACCAGGCCGGTCAGCCGCCAGGCCAGGGCGCCGGAATCGCCCGCCGGAGCGCCGAAATCGAACTGGCCCTGGCGGCGATCGAAACTGCCGACTTCCAGCTCCGCCTCGCCGAAGGTATAGGGCCTGGGGCGCTTGGAGACGTAATTGATCAATCCGCCCGGACTGCCCTGGCCGTAAAGCACCGAGGCGGGGCCGCGCAGGATGTCGATGCGCTCGGCACCATAGAGTTCGATGTTGTAGCCGACGGCAAAACGCGGATTGCGAAGCTGCAGACCGTCGCGGTAGAGGCTGGTGGTCGTCGCGTCGAAGCCCCGCATCCGGATGAAGGTGGTGCGCGGCTCGAACCCGAAGGGCTCGCCGTCGACGCCGGGCGCGTAGCGAAGCGCCTGGGCCAGACTGTCGACGCCCTGCTCCCGGATCTGTTCGTTGCCGACCACGGAAACCGATTGGGGCGTCTCGACCAGCGCGGTGCCGGTCTTGGTCCCGGTTACGCCGTAGTGCCGTGTCGCTTCCGTGCCCTGGACGTACAGCGCCGGCAACGTCATTTCCACATCGCCGCGGCCATCGGATTCTTTTTCGGCGGCCTCTTCGGACCGTTCCGCGTCGGAATCCTGCGCAAATCCGGCGGGCACCGGGCCGATCAGTAGGAACAGCGCCGCAATCGCGCCAAGCGGGAATGAGGGGGTCGAAGTCATGAACGAGAGCCAGTCGAAATGAATGCAGCGCGAATTGTAATGGAAATGCGAGTCATTGTCATATGCGGCGCGCGCACCGGCACAGCCTAGTACCTACCGACCGATGCGAGATTCCGGAACAAGCACGCGCGAACGGCATTCCGGGACGACAGATGTGGGGACTCGACGCGGGACGCCTGCCAAGGATCAGGACTGGCCCGAGCGTTTCGATCATTCGAATTTGTTTGAGATTTGGTGCTTGGTGCTTGGGATTTTCCGGACTGACCGTAGCCTCGGAATCAGAAACCCCGAATCACCGCAGTAATGCCCTACAAAGCAAACTGGATGATCATCTCCAATGCTTCATCGCGCGAGATCCTGCCGTCGTGGTCGGCATCGAACTGATCGAAGATCTTCGAACTCACGCCCACGCCGTGCTCACCGGTCAGACAGCGCACCAGTTCGACGAACTCCCCCCTGGAAAGCACGCCATCGCCGTTGGTGTCGACCTGCTTGAACATCTCGTCGACCAGTTCTTCGCGTTTCATGCCCGATTCGCTCCGTTGCACTTGGGTTTCAGATCCTGCCTGAAAGATGTTAACCCGGCCGCAAAGCAGATTGTCACCGGGTTGATGAAAGCGCCGGTGTCGACCCGCTTGAAGCGCCGGCGCAGTTCAGTACAGAATCGAGTCACCGCAACGGCAGATCATTGCAAGGAGGCAGAAGATGGGTGGCAAGGACGACCGGAACACTCGCTCGCAGGATCGGACAACCCGAGCGGACGAAGGAGGCGGCCGGATCGACTGGCTCGAACTCGGCACGCGGGCCATCCTGCTCGTGGCCGCCGTGCTTATGCTCCGCTCGATGTTCCAGGCCGAGGAGGCGGTCTCGGCAATTCAGGACGGTGTCGTCACCATCATCCTCGTGCAGAGCATGCTCATGCTGCGCTTCTCCCCGCGCCCAGGGCGCCTGGAAAGCCTGAAGCGGGACGAGACACGCTGACCGAACCGGCTTCGCGCCCGCGCCAGACCCCTCTCACCGTCCCCGCTGACGACAATCCGCTCCCGCGTCTTCCCGAGCGGTCTGAGTGTGCCCCGCCTGATTGAACCGTTTCTCACGGCGGGCGCACTTTAAGGGCAAGAACTGAAGAATGGACCCGGACCGCTGGTGAGAACCGACAAGGAAAAAGCGCTCGATGCCTACCTGGCCGCCTCGGCCCGCACGGGCGGTCGCGATGCGCTCGAGGGACTGGCCCGGCGCTGGCACCGCAAGCTGCTCGCCCACGCCCATCGCATGACCGGCGAAGCCGATCTCGCCGCGGACGCGACGCAGGAAGCCTGGACCGAGATCCTGCGCGGCATCGGCCGCCTCGACGACGTCGACGCCTTTCCCGCCTGGGCCTTCCGCATCGTGACCCGACGCTGCGCCCGCTCGATCGCAAAACGCCAGCGCCAGCGCGCCGGGACCGCCGCGCTGGCGCGGGAGACCACCCCGGCCGGCGACGACCAGACCGGCCACGAGAACCGCGCCGAACTCGACATCGTTCGCCGGGCCATGGCCGAGCTGCCGGCCGAACAGCGCGCCGCACTGGGCCTGTTCTACCTCGAAGGCCTGCGCATCGCCGAAATCGCCGTGGCCATGGACATTCCGCCCGGCACCGTCAAGACCCGACTCATGCACGCGCGCAACAAGCTGCGTGCCCAACTGCAAGGAGAAGAGACATGAGCAAGATCGACGATCTGATCAACGAATCCCTCTCGAAAGAGGATGAAGCGTTGCTGGAGCACTACGGCACCGAACCCGGCTATTTCAAGCAGGCCATGGCCCTGTTTCGCGGCCAGCTTGGCTGGGTGATGTGGTTCGTGGGCATCGTGCAGCTGCTGCTCTTCCTGGCCGCGATCTACGCCCTGGTGCAGGTTTTCACGCTGGAGCAACTGATGGACGCGCTGCGCTGGGGTGTCGTAACCGTCGTCCTCGTGCAGCTGTCGACCTTTCTGCGCGGCTTCATGGGCGCCCACTTCGAGGCCAACCGCGTGCTGCGCGAGCTCAAGCGCCTGGAACTGCGGCTGGTGCGGATGGAGAACCGGCCGGAATGAACCGGCCGACGGGGTATCGCGGAAAGGCCGCGTGCGGACCGGACAGGGGCTATACTGCGCGCTCGCAAGAGCCGTGACGCAGTTTCGCGAGGCCCCATTCTCCCGAGAGTCTTTCACGGTTTCTTGAGCCACAGCCATGAAACAGACTCTCGAAGGGGACAACGACAATGAAAAGACTGCTGATCGCGACCATCATCGCCCTGGCATTTTCCGCCGGACCCGCACAGGCCCAGAAACAGAACTACAGCAGCGATATCGACTTCGGCTCGCTGACCTGCAACAGCTTCGTCCAGGATATCCAGACCATGAGTGAGGACGACCTCGGCGCCGTCCTGCTGTGGCTCGACGGCTACCTCAGCGGCGTCACCGGCGACCACGTGCTGAGCTGGGGCGGTTTCGAAACCTTCGCCGAAAACCTGGTCGACCACTGCCAGCGCAACGGCCGGCAGCTGCTGCTCGACGCCACCCGCCGGGTGGGCATCGAAGGCTGAAGCGGGCCACAAGAGACGGCCGGCGACCTGGCCGTCGCCGAGCTGTTTCGATAACATGGGCGCTGAAGCGCCCGTAGCTCAACCGGATAGAGCATCAGGCTTCGAACCTGAGGGTTGGGGGTTCGAGTCCTCCCGGGCGCGCCACCACAACGCCGCCTCACCAGGGCACCGGCTCGCCGTGGTGGTCGAAGAAGCGGCCGCTGTCGTCGGCACCGAGACGGTCGATGACCTCGAGCAGCTCGCGCGCGGCGACCTCGGGCGCGCGCACCGTCAGGCCGGCCTTGCCGAACGGCGCCGACAGCCGCGTATCGACGGTGCCGGGATGAAGCGCGACACACGCCGATTCCCTGCTACGACGGTGCAGTTCCACGGCCGCGCTGCGCACGAACTGGTTCAGCGCCGCCTTGGAAGCACGATAGCTGTACCACCCGCCCAGGCGGTTGTCGCCGATCGACCCGACCCGCGCCGACAGGGTGGCGAACACCGACTTTCCCGCGCGCGGCAGCAGCGGCAGGAAGTGCTTGATCAACAGCGCGGGACCGATCGCGTTGACGGCGAAGGCCCTGGCCATGTGTTCGGGGTCGAGCTGCGACCAGCTCTTCTCGGGTCCGAACTCGTCGTCGTGCAGAAAGCCGGTGGCATCGATCACCAGGCGCAGGTCGCCGTCCAGGGCTTGCACATGCTCGGCGGCGGCGCGAATGCTGCCCTCGTCGGTGAGCTCGAGCGGCGGATCGCTGCGCCGCGACAGCCCGACGACCCGCAAGCGCTGCGATCGCGCTTCCAGCTGGGCCCGCAGCGCGGCGCCGATTCCGCCGCTGGCCCCGACCACGACGACTTTCCCCTCGGCCGGGAACGCCTTTGCATCCTTGGATTCGATCATGGCGGGCCTGCGACCGGGGTCGACAACCCCGTGTTTGGATGGATCGCTATCCTGAGGCAGGCCGAGCGAATCCCGCGTCAACGCTGTACCGGCATCGGGCAAGGCTGGTACGGTGGGCGTGCGCACCACGCGAGCCAACGCCATGTCGCTGAACGCACTCGAACCCCTTCGCCGCCTCTACCGCTTCTACTTTCCCGCGGTCGACTTCGAGCTGCCGCTGGCCGTGCAGCGCAGCCAGGCCGTCAACCGGCTCTCGGAACAGGTCATCCCGGGCTGGAAGGCGATGTTTTCGCGGCTCGAACACGACGCCGTGGGCGGAAAGGTCTCGCGCGACAAGGTCGTGCTCTATCGCATCGAACCGATGGAAAACCGGCCGGGAACGTTCAAGGCGAACTCCTGGCGCCCCATACTGTTCGCCGGCTTTCGCATGCGCGGCGACACCCTGCACCTGCGCGGCCGGTTCACCATCCACCCATTCGTGCAGGCCTTCACCGCGTTCTGGCTGCTCGGCGTATTCGCCGCCACCGCCTTCGTGCTGTTCATGACGTTCTTCCACGAGCAGATGGGCATCGACGAATCCATGCCCCTGTCGATCCCGCTGATGTGCGCGTTCCTGATCGTCGGCGGCACGCTGCTGGTCAGGAAGGCCTGGCAGTGGTCGGAGCACGATATCGACGCCATTTCCGAGTTTCTCGAAGGCACGGTCGGCGCCACGCACGGTCGTTGATCGGCGGGCTGATCGGTGCGCCCGATGACATCGCGTGGGACGTGGCCTCCCTGGCCTCGGACGAGCCGAAGTTCGTGGCCGGCAGCGAGGCGCCATTTTACCCTGTCCAATCCCCCTTCCCGATTCTGATCGTCAGTCCGCTTGGGGGCAGTTCGTGTCACCGTCGCAAAAATTGGTGCCGGTCTCGGCGCAGTTGCGCGTTGCTGTGTCAAGATTCCCGGCAACGACGTTGCCCTTGATTGCGCCTTCGCTTCCGCAATCGATACCGTCGCCATTGTTGTTTCGACTGGCGCTATCGATCACGGTGCTGGCACCACCCGACATCAGCACCCCGTCCTCGCGATTCACGTAGACATTGGAACTGCGCACCACGCTGCCGGGGCCCAGTCGAAATCCCGTCGCGCCGTTTCCAAAGCTGACGGTGTTCACGATCGTTGCTCCGGCCACGGTGGACTGAACATCGATGCCGTCGTCCCCGTTCAGAACCGCTCGAACACTCCTGACCACGGAACCATCGCCAATCTCCAGACCATCCTCGCCGTTGAATCTCAGGTACAGGCTGCGGATCTCCATGTGGCCAGCACTATCGACGCCGTTCGCCCCCATCCCTACGATGGAACCGTCCCGAATGCTCGCGCGACTGGAGGAAGAGATTCCCATCCCCGATCCTGTCGGGCTGCAGTCTGATGGTTGGACTGGCATGCTGCCGGTGCAGTCCACGGGTCCGCGAATCGTTTTCCCATTCAGGTCCAGGAAGGTACCGTCAGCATCGATCTCGATGGCGGTCGTATTGGGCGGGTCGGATGCGACGGTCACATCCAGATTGCCGGTCAGTCGATAGCTTCCGGATTGGGTAATTTGCACGGGAAAACCGGGGTCGTCGCCCTCGAAACATCCGCCCTCGAGCGCGCAGGCCTGGTTGATCTCCAGTCGGCCGTCGCCAGACCAGGCTGGAGTAGCGGAAAGAAAGGCCGCCAGGCAGGCGGCGATGAACCGGCCAGGATTCGTCGGGTCGTTCATGGCAACTCCGTTCAGCTCTGTGCGAAACGATCGGAGAAAATGGTGTCGCCGACCGGTTCGGCGCTCAGGGAGACGATGTCGGACATCGTGCCGGTCTCGGCGGCGGCATCGAACTCCACCTTGGTGAAGCTGTCGTCGCCTTCGACCAGAAGCAGCGTGCCGTGGTGGTAGGCCGTACCCTGTATCTCGCCGCCGGTGACCGTAGAGACCGCCATGCGGCCGTCCGAGAACCCGGTGGCCGCGTCGATATCGGCGCCGTCGGCAAAGCCGGCGGCGCTGGCGTCGAAGAACCGGTCGAATGCGCTCCCGTCGAAACGAACCAGGTCGGCGTCCTCGAAGACCATGCCGCCCAGCTCGACATGCGTATCGACGGAGAAGACCAGTTCATCAGTTTCGTCGACGGCGACAGCGTCCACGTTGATCCCGGCCGGCAGCCCCTCGGCGCCGGCGTCGAAGGCCAGCGACAGGTTCCCGTCGTCGCTCAGCACGATGTCGCCCGGCGCGATCACCGTGCCGTCGAGCTCGACGTGCATGTCGGTGGAAAAGTAGTAGCGGTTCGCATCGAGGCGCTCGAACCCGTCGATCCCGACCGGCGCGTCGGTCAGCGTCTGCACTGCGGCGGTGGAATCGCTGCCGGGGTCGTAGGAGATGATTTCCTGCGGACCCGCCTGCGTGCCGACGACCACGTCGATCGGATCAAAGGTGAGATACCAGACACTGGCCCCGGTAGCGTGGACTTCCGGCGCCCCCAGCAGGGCCCCCAGCACGAAGCCGCCGACCGTTGGGAAGAACTTGCGGGCGCCTGTGTTCGAATCGCTCATGCGGCCCAACCCTGCAGGTCGCGCCCGCACCCGGTCAAGACCGGCTCGTGT
This sequence comes from uncultured Wenzhouxiangella sp., assembly GCA_964606365.1. Lineage (GTDB taxonomy): Bacteria > Pseudomonadota > Gammaproteobacteria > Xanthomonadales > Wenzhouxiangellaceae > Wenzhouxiangella. The sequence goes on from CAZSGS010000004.1 coordinate 10,278, forward strand.
CCGATTCGTGTCCACTCCGCGCCGGCCAAGCGTCCTTGCCGACGGACTCGATCAGGCCCCGTCCGGATCCGAGGCCGCCCGCTCCCACTGCCAGAGCCGCTCGGTCAGGGCCGAAATGGCCTCGCGCAGGCGGCGACGATAGGTGCCGTAAGCCAGGCCGGCCTCGTGGGCGGCGGCACGCTGCTTGGGCTGCGGCTCGACATGGGTATGGTGAAGGACAGCCACCAGCTCCGGGCCGCGCCGATGCGCCCCGAGCTCGTCGATCGCGCGCCGAACCAGACCGAGCAGGGCCTCTTCCGCTCGCAGCTGCGGATTGTCCGCGCGTGCGCGCTGGACCATCAGGCTACGGGCCAGCGCGAGGCGATCGAGCGGCTCGCGCTTGCCCATCGCCTCAAGCGTTTGCCGCACGGCGGCGCCGAACGCCTGACGCCCCATGACCTCGACCTTCGCGTCGGGACTGGCCGGCTCGCCGCGCATCACCAGGCGCTCGATCACGCCGTCGATCCAGTCGGCGAACGGCTCGACGCGCCAGTCGTGGCCCATGATGAAGAACGCCTGCCCGTCCTGCGTAAACTCGGTGTCGGCCAGCGGGCGGATGCCCGAGTAGTGCGCCTGGGTGCGGTTGACCTCGTTGTCGGGGCGCACGCTGCCCGAAATCGCCAGGGCGTCTACGCCGACGGGCCTGAACGCGTTGTGGCACTGCAGTTGCGCGATGCCGGCCGGCAGGCGTTCCCCGTCGGCACGAGCGAGAAGGAACCGCGCCAGCATCGCCCGCTCGCCGCGCCGAAGCGGTGCATGCTGCTGCACGTAATCCCGGAAAGCGCGAACCGCCGGGTCGGCGGTCGCCAGCTCCCGATCGACGGCGTCGACATCGAGGTAGAAGGACATGCCCAGCGGGCGGCCGGCGCGGTCGCGGAGCACCGCCAGCCACTCCGGCGCCGCGACCACCCAGGTCTCGAACCAGCGCCGGGCGTGAGGGCCCCATTCCGCTTCCACCAGCCCGGCCAGAACCCCGGCGTCGCCCTCGCACAGGCGGTCGGTGTGCCATCCGGTGTCACGGCCAACCACGAAGATCCGGCGGATCGCGGGCAGGCCGCGCATCAAGTAAAGCACGTCGGCAATCGCGTCTTCGCCGATTTCGCCGATCCGCTCGAGCAGATGGCGCATGCCGCGACGGACCAGCCGACGGTGGCTCTGGGGATCGCGGTGCTCGAGCCGGGCACAGAGCGCTTCGCCGACCAGGTCGTGGGCGATGAGACCCGGCACGGTTTCCCACACGAAGGACTGCCGGCGCAGCCAATCGAACAGCTCGTCGATGTCTTCGCGCGCCAGCATGACCGCCAGCAGCGGCCGGGTCAGGCGCCGCGACAGCGCGCAGGCGTACAACGCGCGGCGCGCATCGGGCGAGGGCGCGTCTGCCAGGTGGCGCTCGGCGAGTTCCCGCACCAGCTGCGGGCTGTCGAGCAGCGAAAGAGCCCTATGGGGGGTCTCGCGCTGCAACTGCCCGGCGAGGGTGAGCGCCAGCGGATGCCCCCCGGCCAGGTCGCGAATGGCGGGGCGCTCGTCCGCCGGCACGCCCAGGCGGTCCAGCAGGTCGTCGGCGGCATTGGGCGCCAGATCCTCGAGCCGGTGCACGCGAGCCAGCCGCGACCAGCCGCCATCCAGCTGCCACTGCGTTTCGGGTAGCTGACGCATGGCCAGAACCACGCGAAGCCGTGCCGGCAAATCCGCCAGGAGCTTCTCCCGAAACCATCCTTCCACCGGCGCCAGGGACTCGAAATTGTCGACCGATAGAACGACCGGATCTCGGGCCGCGCTCGTCGCCGAGTCGACGGCTTGCCGGAACGAGCGCTCCAGCGAACGCCGGTCGCCGGGCAAGTCGCGGGCGTCGAGTTGAATCACCGCCAGACCGCGGCTGCGGGCCTGCCGCTGCACCGCATCGAGCAGGGTGCTCTTGCCGATACCGCCGGGGCCGTGAACCAGGAGAATGCGGAACGGCGGGGAGTCGGTCAGCATCCGTTCGAACAGCGCCAGCTCCGCTTCGCGCCCGACGAACCGACGCTCGCGCTCGCGTTCGAGCGTATCGCCCAGGCGCTCGACCGGGAGTTCGGCAACCTTGCGCGATGCCGCGATGTTGTCCCCTCGTTCAGTCATGGCGCTGACCATCTCCCCAAGATTCAGCACGCCCAGTCTAACAACAGGCGGTCGTCGTCCGCTTGCCGAGCACTCAAGCCTTGCGCGTCGGGTCGTTGCGCCCGAACTGGTCGTGGCTGGAAACCCAGTCGAGGGAAGAAATCGCCGCGCCCAGGGAGATTTCGCCGGCCAGCACTGTGCCGGCAACGATCTCGGCGAGCTTCATTACCTTGCCCGGCCCCTCGCAGCCCATGATTCGCAGACTCTCGGACTGCGTCGCCAGGCCGGTGCCGCCGCCCACGGTGGCCACGATCAGCGACGGCAGGGTGATCGAAATGTAGAGATCCTTCTCCTCGGTCAGCTCGGTATAGAGAATGCCGACCGACGACTCGGCCACGTTGGCCACATCCTGACCGGTGGCGATGAATATGGCGGTGATCGCATTCGCCGCGTGGGCGCCGTTGTTGTTCGCGCCGGCGAGCATGGCGCCGATGCCGGCGATCTTCGAGTGGGCGTAGAGCTGCTCGGTATCGGCGTCCATGATGTCGCGCAGCACACGGCGCCTGACCGTGCACTCGGCCGTGACGCGCTTGCCGCGGGTGCGCATCGCGTTGATCATGGACGCCTTCTTGTCGGTGGCAAAGTTCGACTCGAGATAGAAGTCCTTCACTTCCGCGCCCTCGAAGTTCTCCAGGATCCAGTTGCAGGCCGCGAACGTTGCCTTGCCGACCATGTTCATGCCGGCCGCATCGCCGGTGACGAAATTGAAGCGCGTGTAGCAAAAGCGGCTGACCAGGTAGTAATCGACGTACTTGAGCGTCGCGAAACGGTCGGACGCACTACAGACCTGGCGCAGGGTCTCGGTGCGCTCCTTGAGCCAGTCGGCGAAACGCCGCGCCGCGGCGGCATTCTCGAAACAGAAGACCGGCGCGCGCTGCATGTTATCGCCCACGACCGCGCACTGCACGCCGCCGGATTCGCGGATGACGCGCATGCCGCGGTTGTAGGAGGCCACCAGCGTGCCCTCGGTGGTCGCCAGGGGCACATAGAATTCACCGTCGGCGTACTCACCGCGCACCAGCAACGGCCCGGCGATCCCCAGCGGGATCTGGGCGACCCCGGTGAAGTGCTCGATGTTGCCGCGCGTGAGCGACGGGTCGAAGGAGAAGCTCGGGATGTGCTCGAGCTCAACGCCGGTGCGCTCGGCCACGAAGCGCTGGCGTGCCTCGACCATGGCCGAAGCGTAGTCGTCCTCGCCGTCGCGCGGAATCGTGTCGGGCGATCGCTCCCCGGCACGCAGCCGATCGCTGACCGACAGCGACAGCCGGCCGAAGGGCGCCGCCCGGAACACCAGCTCGATGTCATGCTCGCCCTCGTCGAGGGCGTCGATTTCCAGGTCGAGCGCCAGCAGCGTGCCCAGCGGGAATTCCACGGCGCGCTCGGGGGCGACGTCGGAGAGGGGAAACCCGGCCTTGCCGTCCAACGACAGGCGCACGCGCTCGGGCGCCACCACACGGCCATCGATGCACAGCCGCTCGACCGCCTCCAGGCGCGCCGGACTGAGCCGGTTCTTGATCGAAAAGCGTACACCCGCTTCGGTGTTGCGCAGGCTCGAGCGGTTGTAGAGCCGCTTGAGCAGGGCTTTGGGTACAAACCGCATCATGTCTTCGTCCTCCGGGAAGGCGACACCGTGAAAATCCGACCCCTTGGGCCAATCATAATTCGCTCTA
>CAZSGS010000004.1:14150-15229 GCA_964606365.1 uncultured Wenzhouxiangella sp.
AGCAGGGCCTTGGGTACGAATCGAACCATCATGTGACTCCTGCGCCACTCGTGGCGCACACTGAATCCTTGTTCCTGGCATCATAGATCCGTCCGCGGGGCGGGCCATTGCTTCAGATCAATCGCGGCTGCCGCCATCGGGGCGCGGCAAGGCAGTTGCAGTCGCTGGCTGCGGGAGGCCGGCGCTGGCATAATGCGTGTTGCGGGGACATCACAGAGGGGCGCATGATCCGTGAAAATTCTCACATGAGCTCACGGCGAGCCAGGGCCGCGAGGCAGCGCAAGGGCGGGGAAGGGAAACAGTGAACGCCAGTCAGTCATTTCTCACGCGCGACTCGATCGCCAACCTGATCCGCCTGGGCAGCCTGGTCGCCATCGCGCTGGGACTGTTCGCCATCGTCACCGGGGGCGTGGCGATCTACCTGAATCTCTCCGCCCAGCTCGAGCTCGAGCGCTCCGATCGCGCGGCCACGCAGCAGGCCGACCGCATCGCCGATGAACTGGGCGGCATCCAGACCGCCCTGCGCGACGCCAGCGTGGTCGATGCCGCCCGCTCGGGTTCGCGTGAAACCCTGCGCGCGGCGCTGCGCGAGCGCGGCGTGACGAGCATTCTCGATACACGCGTGCTGCCGGGCGAGATCGACGCGATCGCGGTATCGGACGACGTCGATCTGGATTTCGCGGCCACCGAACTGGCCATCGAAGCGATCCGCGACGATCGCGCCGAAATCCGCGTCATCGAGCCGGGCACGCCATCCGAGAGCCTCGCGTTTGCCCAGCGCATGCCCGGCGACGGCGAGATACTTCTGCTGCGCCTGACCGTGAACGTGCTCACCAGCCTGCTGAAGGACAACGAGGCGCTGGACTTCCTGGCCCTGGCGCAGGGCGAACACAGGGATCGCACGGTACTCGGCGCCGCCGGGAGTTCGGCGGCCGCACCCATCCAGGAAATCCCGGTTGCCGGCAGCCGCCTGGTGCTGCAGTGGAGCCGGGCGACGGTCTCCGGCCCGATCGACAATCGCAGCGCCGTGATCTTCGGCAGCTCGGGCGTCATCGTGCTGATGATCGGCCTGCTGCTGC
>CAZSGS010000004.1:15239-22157 GCA_964606365.1 uncultured Wenzhouxiangella sp.
TGCGCCGCCGCACGCGGCTGGCCCGCTACCTGGGCGAGCTGGACGACGGCGCGCCGGCGTCATCGCGGCCCGCGCAGCCGCGCCGGCCATCGACCCCTTCGCCCGCGGCGCGCCGGCCGGGCCCCGCGCCGGTTGACAGCAACCGCTCGGACGAGGTGCAGGAAAGGGACTGGCGTGCGGCCGAAGAAGAGCCGCCGACCATGGTCACGCCCGCCCCCGACCTGCCGGCGTGGCTGCGCGAGGATGTCGACGCCGGGCTCGACGCAATCGGCGACGACGAACTCGCTTCGACCATGCCGGGAGCCGCTGCGCTGGCGTCCGACCCGGGCAGCGACGAAGACGATGCGCTGCTCGAGGAATTCGACACCTACCAGGGCGTCGACCCCACGCTGTTCCGCCCCGACGGGATCTACGGCCGGTCGGACGGTGAGCTGGGCGTGCCGGACATGGTGATCCTGGGCCAGGCCATCGGCAGCCAGGCGGCCGAGCAGGGCCTGCGACGCATCTGCCTGGCGCGCGACGATCGCGCCGGCGGCGGCGAATTGCTGGAGGGGCTCGCGCGCGGTCTGAGCGTCAGCGGCGTCGATGTGATCGACCTGGGCGAGGCCCCGGCCCCGCTGGTGTGGTTCGCCGCCATGCGCCGGCAGCAGGCCGGCGGCGTGGTCGTCAGCGGCGGAAACCGACCTGAGGACATCAACGGCGTGGAGATCGTGCTCGACGGACGCTGGTTCGGCCGCGAGGAGCGCCGCAGCCTGCTCGATCGCATTCGCAACCAGGAATTCGCCACCGGCGCCGGCGAGCACGAGTACGCCGACGAGGCCGGGAACTACCGCGAACAGCTGACCGCCATGCATCGCCTGAAACAACCGCTGCGCGTGGTGGTCGACTGCGGCAACGCCGTCAACGGCGCGCTGGCCCCGGAGCTGTTCGAGGCGCTGGGGGTCGACGTCATCGCGCTCAACGCCGACGCCGAAACGCGGCCCGGGCAAGTGGCGGTATTCGACAGCCCGGAACGCGCCCAGGATCTGCAGCTTTGCGTGCACAACTTCGCCGCCGACCTGGGCGTGGCCTTCGACCGCACGGGCGAGCGGCTGCGCGTGGTCGACGGAGCCGGGCAGGCGGTAACGCCGGCCCGGCTGGCCGCCGTGCTGGCGGCCGACCTGGCCGAACAGGCCGGGGCAGCGACGATCGTCGCCGACGCCGCGCTTGCCGCGCTGATGAAGGGCGCCGACAATGTCCGGGTCATTGCCTGCGACGGCGACGCCGGGACCGTGCAACGCAGCCTCCACGAGCGCGCCGCCGGCCTGGGCGTGCACGCCGACGGCGCGTTCTGCGCGGCCGGTGACTGGCACGGCCTGCCCGACGCCTTCCACGCCGCCGCCTGGCTGCTGTCGGTGCTGGCGGCCGAGGAAAGGCCGGCGACCGAAGTACTCGCCGACGATCGGCAGGGCACGGACGAGCCCGAGTCGGGGGCCGACCCAGAGGCCGATCAAAAAATGTGATGCACCTCTCATTATCTCTGCGGTAAGATGCGGCCATCGAAGTGCCTTCGGGGGCCTGCTTCTTGAGCGACATCCGCACTCACGACTACACCAGCGTCATCGGCCGGGCCTTCGGCAACTTCATCGTTGTACGTGAACTCGGCCGCGGCGCCATGGGCGCGGTATTCATCGGCTACCAGAAATCGCTCAAGCGACAGGTGGCGATCAAGCTGCTGCCCAAGGCCATCGCCCGCAGCGAGTCGGCCCGCCAGCAGTTCCGCGACGAGGCCGAGACCATCGCGGTGCTGTCGCACCCCCACATCATCACCATCTTCGAAAGCGGCGAGGACGACGAGTATTTCTACCAGGTGATGCAGCTGGTCGAAGGCCAGGACCTGGCACGCATACTGTCGAAGCTGAGGCGACACCCGGTGCCGACGCGGCGGTACCTGCCCGTGCACCACATCGTCCGCCTGGTGGGCGAGGTGCTCGACGGGCTGGAGTTCGCCCACGAGGAAGGCGTGATCCACCAGGACCTCAAGCCCGCCAATATCCTGATCGACGACCGCACCGGCCGCGCCCTGATCGCCGACTTCGGCATCGCCAAGACCCGCCAGATCGAGTTCTACGCCCGCGGCCTGGTCGTGGGCACGCCGCAGTACCTCTCGCCCGAGCAGGCCGCGGCCGAGGACACCGACCGGCGCACCGACATCTACTCGATGGGCGTGATCCTGTTCGAGCTGCTGGCGGGCCGGCTGCCCATCCGGGATGAGTCGGGCCGGGAAACCGTGGTGCGCAAGATCCAGCGCCCCGACACGTTCTTTACCCGGCCGCCGGCGGCCTGCTCGCCCTGGATCGATCCGACCATGGAGGGCATCATCAACAAGGCCACGGCCAGCGACCGCGACAGGCGATACGTCAGCGCGCGCGCGTTTGCCCAGGCGCTCAGGCGCTGGTGGGATGCACAGCAGCAGCAGCGGGCGGCCCCGTGAGCCCGGGCGGCACCCACAATCTCGACGCGCGCAGCGCCGAGCTGATCGCCCGGCAGCTCAACTCCGCCTACATGAACGCCTGCGGCTTCGGCGTGAACCACCCGACCACCGATCGCGCGCTGGGGACCTTCCACGGCACCCTGACGAAGGCCCTGGACAAGGACGACTCGCTGTCGCTGATTCTCGACCGCGGCACGCTGTTCATCGAAAAACACCCCGTCGGGGGGCGCTTCAACCCCAAGCGCATGGTCGACTCCTTCAACGAGATGGGGCTGGAGTCGATCACCTTCAGCAAGGGCTTCAGCGAGTCGGACGCCAGGGCGCTGGTCACCACGCTTGCGAAGCTGCTCGAGTACCCGTCGCTGGAGGCGGCGATCACCGAACTGCGGCCGCGCCAGTCCGGCAGCATCCAGTTCAACTACATCGTCTACCGCAAGGTCACCTCCGACCAGAAGGTCGTCGGCGGCGACGCCCCCGGCGACGACCCGGGCGAGGCGCTCAAGCGCAGGCGGCCCGAGGCCCCGGTATCGAGCGCCGGGGCGCGCGTTCTCGGCCAGCTCGACAGCTTCTTTTCCCTGGGTGATATCGCCGGCGATCCCGACGCGGCCGCCGAGCGGATCGGCGCATCGGGGGCGGAAGACACGGGCAACCGCGGCAAGCTGGTCGAACACCTCAAGCGCCTGGTGCGCGAGGTCGAGATGGGCGGCGGCGACGTCGAGGGCCTGTCGCCGGAAGAACTGTTCTCGGCCATGAACACGCTGCGGCAGCGCCTGCGCAAGTCCGCCACCGCCCAGCAGGACGTCGACCGCATCATGGCCGCAGGCGGCGAGGTAGTCAGCGAAGTCGACGAGCTGACGTATTCCACCCTGGTGAGCCTGGTGCGCGAGGAATACCGGGGCGGCAGCTTCTCGGTCAAGCGCATGGCACAGATCATCAACCGCATGCTGCCCGACGCCGGCGACCTCAAGCGCCTGCTGCCGCGGCTGCGGCGGGGCCTGCTGGAAGAGGGCATGCCGCTGAACCAGTACACGCAGCTCGTCCACGAGCTGTCGAACGAACTGCGCGGCGAACACCTGGTGAGCGCCTTGGAATCGGGCGCGGAGAACGTCGGCATGGACGTCGACGAAATCGTCCGCCAGATCCAGGAAGACCCCACCGAAGCGGCCCGCCTGGTGGTGCTCGCCGGCGAACTGCGCCAGGGCGGCGTGGGCGACGGACAGCAGCTGTCGACCGCGTTCACCGACTACATCGAACGCGTCAGCCAGAAGCTCGCGCTCGACCGCGTCGCCCACGGCGAGCCGGTCGACCCGGGCACCCTCGGCGAGCAGATCCAGCGCGTGCAACAGGAACTGATCGGGCGCATGAACGAAAGCGGCCTGACCCCGCAGGCCGCCCGTGAGCTCGAGCAGCAGCTCGACCAGCGTCTGCCCCGGGTGCGAGACGACGGCAAGATGGAGCTGTTCGAACGCATGCTCGGCGGCAGCGAACAACTATCGGACACGCTCGTGCTCGACTGGCTCGAAAAACAGATCGAGAGCACCGCCGAGCTGGATCAGCTCGGCCAGGCCATTACCGAACGACTCCGCCGCCACGGCTACACGCCGCCGCAGGCGGCCCGGCTGATCGACGAACTGGTCGAACGTCTCGAACAGGAGGACGAGCCGCCGCCCCTGCCGCCGGCGGTGCTCAGCGTGAGCAACACCGCGCTGTTCCTCAAGCACCAGGTCAAGAGCGCCCAGCGCTACGGCAACCCGTTTTCGGTCATCAAGCTGCTGGTCGAATGGCTGGTGCCGGCCGAAGGCGGCGGCCCCAGGCGCCCGCGCAAGAGCGACATGCGCGAGCTGCTGCCCGAACTCTACTTCCGCATCACCCGCCTGGCACGCGACCTGGACCTGGTCGGCTCGCTCGAGAAGTCACAGCGCGCCGTTCCCTTCGTCATCCTGCCCATGACCGAGGAAGAAGGCGCCGCCATTTTTCGCCAGCGCCTGCTCGATGTCCTGGCCGAGTTTCCCTTCCGCCTCGACGGCGGCGAATTCACCCTGACCTGCACGGTCAGCGCCGTCGGCTTCGACACCGAATCGGACGCCGACGCCAGCGGATTCGTACAGCGGATCAACCGGGTTCACCAGGTCAACCGGGCCCGGACCCAGAGCGAGCTGGCGCAGCCTGGGGCCATGCCCCGGAAGGACGGCGCCGCCTGACCCCGCCGCAGCGGGGCGACTCATCCATCCTCAACCAGAGAGCATCGACTCGTGAAAGCACTCCAGGAATTCAGGGAATTCGCCGTCAAGGGCAACATGATCGATATGGCCGTGGGCATCATCATCGGCGCCGCCTTCGGCCGCGTCGTGCAGTCGCTGGTCAACGACATCGTCATGCCGCCGATCGGCATCGCCATCGGCGGGGTCGACTTCTCCGACCTGGCCGTCGTCCTCAAGCAGGCCACGGCGGAAGCCGAGGCGGTCACGATTGCCTACGGCGCGTTCATCCAGACCCTGATCGACTTCCTCATCATCGCGCTGGCCATCTTCGTTGCGATCAAGTTCATCAACCGCATGAAGCGCAAGGAAGAAGCCAAGCCGGAATCCCCCAAGCCGCCCAGCGAAGAACTGACGGTCCTGCGCGAGATCCGCGACGAACTGAAGAAGGCCTGATCCGGACTGCACAGCAGGGATCGCGCGCCAAGGCGCCATTGGCGGCGGAGGCAATGCGCACGAGCGCGTCCCGGCTGACGATGGTATCGTCCGTTTTGCAGCAGGTATTGATCCGGGATTTGCAGCATTTTGGCAGTTGCGCGCGAAAAGCCGAGGGGGCTTGGGGTCAGGCGTCGGCTATGGGCCATCGCCTGCTTCGTCGTAATCGTTCTGGCTCTGGCTCTGCCGGTCGACTGGGCGCTGCAGTTTCTCGGCACACCCACCGATCGCATCATCAATGCCGGCCTGGTGCTGGCGTTGGTCGCACTGCTCGGCGCCCTCGGCCTGGCTGTCAGTCGCTGGTTGGCGGGCCTGGTTCTCGTCTCGTTGGTCACCGCCTCGCTGTTCGTTCGCCTGCTGTACTTCGGGCTGGTGCATTTCAGCGGCCAGGGCTTTGGACCCGAACTCTTCCTTCACCTCGAGCCCGAGTCGCTGAGAATTGTCTGGCACGAGTACGACAACCTGGTCTACCAGGCTGCCGCGGTCGCGCTGCTCGGCGCGGCCGCCTTCTGGGGCATGATCCATTTCGCGGCCTCAAGGCTTCGCCCGTGGCCGACCGTTGCTGCGGCGCTGGCTACTTTGGTGGCCCTGGCCGTCGGGCGCGAGCACCTTCCCGAGTGGCAACTCTGGCGGGCATGGCAGAACTGGCAGGCAGCCGGCGCGACGGTCTCGGCAAGCCGGACCGACGATCGGTTTGCGGCCTTGCGGGATCCAGAAGCGTCGATGGACGAGGAAATGGCCGTGCGCTGGGCCGCCACCGGCCTGGTCGAAACCGCCCTGCCGCCCAGAAACGAGATCAAAGCCAGCACGCCCGCGCAGCCGAAGAATCTCGTTGTGCTCTACGTCGAGGCCCTGACCACCGGAATCGTCGAGCATCCCGACTATCCCGGTCTGATGCCCAATTTCCGGCGTCTGATTCGCGAGCACGGCTGGATCGAGGGATTCCACACCAGCAGCTTCGTCACCATCGAGGGCGTGGCCAACACCCAGTGCGGACTGCTGTTCCCGTTTCGTGGCCACGGCAGCGGCTTCGCCGGCCGCAGTATGCTGGCCCAGGCGCTGCCCTGCCTGGGCGACGTATTGTCCGAGGCCGGTTACCACCAGACCTACATCCTCGGCGGCGGCCCACTGTCCTTCACGGGAAAGGGCGCGTTCCTGGACGCGCACGGCTTCGACGATCTCAAGGGCTGGGAGTACTGGCGATCACACGGCCATGAGCGCGCACCGGGTCACTGGGGCATGGGTGATGTCGAAACGCTCGAGCAGGTCCGACGCACCATCGCCGAGCGACAGGCGCAGGACCGCCCCTTCAACGTCACCTCGCTGACGGTGGGATCGCACATACCCGGCTATGTCTACGCCGGCTGCAAGCCCTACGGCGACGGCGCGCGGCGCTACCTCAACGCGCTCCACTGCACCGACCGGATCGTCGCCGAGTGGATCGAACGTCTCGAAGCCGAGCAGCTACTCGAGGACACGGTCCTGGTCATCGTCGGCGACCACCCGATCTTCGCCAACCCGGAAATGCACGATCTGTTCGGTCGCGCAGCCTACGACAGCCGCCTGCCGCTGATCGTCATCGGCGACGAGCTGGCACCGCCCCGCCACGAGCGCGGCGCCGGGTTCGATCTGGCTCCGACCCTGCTGGATTTGCTCGGCATCCGCCACAACGCCAGATTCGCCATGGGCCGGTCCCTGGCCGCACCCCACGACCGCCCGGACTACTTCGTCACGCGCCGCGGCGACATCCAC
>CAZSGS010000005.1:0-20017 GCA_964606365.1 uncultured Wenzhouxiangella sp.
CCTCAACGACCCCCCAGGGACCAGTACAGCGCGGTGTAGATCTTGGGGTCGATGGCGAAGCCCTCGCCGTGGCGTTGCGCCAGCCAGCGATCGATGCCTCGCCGGCCCACGGCGTGCACGCGGATGTTCTCGCTTTCGTCGCCGCCCCCGTCGCCGGTGCAAACCAGGTCGGAAGCGCGCACGAAGACCGCCATCTCGTCGGTCATGCCCGCGGACGTCGGGCAGGGCATGATTTCTGCCACCGAGCCGGCCCGCCATCCGGTTTCCTCTTCGAGTTCGCGCCGCGCCGCATCGAGCAGCGCTTCGGATTCGAGGCCGGCCTGGTCGCCGACCAGGCCGGCCGGAAGCTCGATCGTGCGGCGAGCGACCGGAACCCGGTACTGCTCGACCAGCAACAGCTCGTCGTCCGGCGTCCAGGCGACCAGTACGACGACCCGGTGCCGCCGCGCCACCAGTTCCCAGCCCCGGCGCTCGACCAGCCGCAGGTAGCGACCGTCGTACAATATGCGTGTTTCGTCGGACATGTAGCTCCCTCATGGCTTCGAAATGTCGGGCTGAACGAATCGGGCGATTGGCAGTCCCAACGCCCGCAATCGATGATTAAACGTATTCAATACAGGAAGGATTATGCGCATTTCCGTACTGGTGTTCACCCTGGCCGTCGGCCTGCCGGCTTTCTCCGGCGTTCTCGCCCAGGAACGGGCCGACGAGGCAACCGCTTCTTCCGAGCCGTCATCCCAGGCCCAGGCCGAGCGGCCGGCTCCGGGACAACAGATGGCGCATTGGTTCGGCAAGGCTGCCGAAGCCTACCGCGAACAGGATATCGAGTCCTGGGTGGAGGCCACCGAGGAGCTGCATCGGCTTCGCCCCTACAACCAGGATTTCATGCGTCACCTGGTCGAGGGCCATGCCCGGCTCGGCAACCTTCGGGAGGCCTACGACATCATGCTCAAGATGCAGCAGCAAGGGCTGGCGGAGGACTGGGATGAGGTCGATGCGTTGGAACCCATGCGGGGGCACGAGCTGTACGATCACCTCAGCGGCCTGATGAACGACGCCGGCGAGCCCTTCGGCGACGTTTCCGTATGGTCCACCCTGGATCCGGAGTACGCCATGCCGGAGGCCATGGCCGCGGGTGACGACGGTCGGGTCTTCGTCGGTACGGTCCGCGACGGTCTGATCCTGACCAGCGAGGACGGCCAGGAGTGGGAGACCTTTGCCAGCCCCGGGGATGTCCCCCAGTTGCAGGCGGTTTTCGACCTCGCCGTCGATGCTCAACGAGGGCATCTCTGGGTGGCTACCGGCAGCGTGTCGCAGTTTCAGGGGAAAGCGCGCGAAGACGACGTGCGCAGCGCCTTGCTGCGTCTGGATCTCGAAAGCGGCGAGCTGCAGGCCGAGTATCCCATCAGCAGCGGTGGCGGCCGCAACCTGCTCGGTTCACTCACGGTCGCCGGCGATGGGACGGTTTTCGCCGCCGATACGCAGTCGCCGGTGGTCTATCGTCTCGAGCCCGGCGACGAGGAACTCAGTCACTTCTTCGGCCACCCCAACTTCACGAGCCTGCGCGGACTGGCATTGAATCAGGACGACAGCCTGCTCTACGTGGCCGACTACGAACTGGGATTGTTCGTCGTCGATGCCGCGGGCGGAAAACAGGCGTGGAAACTGGCTGTACCGGAATCCTTCAATGCCGGTGGCATCGACGGCCTGTTCCACTGGGACGGGCACCTCATCGCGATTCAGAACGCCATTTCGCCCGAGCGGGTCGTGCGCCTTGAAATCGGCGCCGATGGCCTGGGCGTGGAAGGTGTTGCGCCGTTGGCTGCCGCGCGTGAGGAATTCGATACGCCCACATTCGGCGTCATGGATGGCAACAACCTGTATTTCCTCGCCGCCAGTCACTGGCAGCATGTCGATGCCGAAGGCAACGCCAGGACAAAGCTGCCCGGCGTCCCGATCATGAAGATCGATGTCGACAACGCTTCGGTCCAGAACGTCGGGCGGGAAATGCTCGATGAACTCAAGCGTCGGCAGGACGAGGAGCAGCAACCTGACGGGGGTTGAACTCGCGCAGACGGTGCAGTCGCTCGCGTAGTGGTCGGCCGAAGCCCAGGCCGTCGAGCAGTACGTCGAGCGCGTCGCTGTTGCCGTCGGTTCGGGCGAGATCGCCGATCCCCGCCAGCTTCGGAACCTCGCAATGCAGTCCCGTGAGGCGGCGCGCCAGGCGCGCCGCCGCCTCGTGTTCGCGCAGCTTCGGTCCAAGGGTCTTGGCGCCGCGGATCTTGAGGTAGGGGATCTCGTCGAGGCGGTCGTAGAGCGCGTCGAGGCTGCCGAAGTGGGCCAGCAGCGCGCCGGCCGTCTTGGGACCGACACCGGGCACGCCCCGGATGTTGTCGACGGCATCGCCGGTGAGCGCGAGAAAGTCGGCGATCTGGTGGGGGTGGACGCCGAAGTGGTCGCGCACGCCGCTGGAATCCAGCGGCTGCCGGCGCGAGAAATCCCACCACTGATCGCGGTCGACCAGCAGCTGGGCGAGATCCTTGTCTCCGGTAACCACGCACACCGCCTGACGCCGCGTGCGGCACTGACTGGCGAGGGTGGCGATCAGGTCGTCGGCCTCGTAGTAGCCGTCGGCACAAACGGTCAGGCCCAGCGCCCGTCCCAGGTCCTGGCACCACGCGAACTGTCGCTTCAGCTCCTCAGGTGCGGGCTCGCGGTTGGCCTTGTATTCGGGATAGATCTCGTTGCGGAACGAGGTCGTCAGCGACTCGTCGAAGGCCACGGCCACTTGCGCTGCGCGGGTCTGCTCGATCAGATCGCACAGGAAACGGGCGAAGCCGTAGACCGCGTTGGTCGGGTTGCCCGAGGGGTCGGCGAAACGGTCGGGCATGCTGTACCAGGCGCGAAAGATGTAGACGCTGGCATCGATCAGGTAGGCCGGAGGGTGCTCCGGCGCGTCGGCACGAGCGACCATCAGATGCTCGCGGTCAGGCGCTTGCGCAGCACGCTGTCGCGCGGGAAGTGCGCGAGCAGGAATTCCATCTGGTCGGCCAGGATGCGGCGGCCTTGCAGGTAGACGTATTCGGCGTGCGTTGGCGTGAACGGAATGGCCAGCAACTGCATGCCGGCCTCTTCGGGCTTGCGCGACCCCTTGTGATTGTTGCAGCGCTTGCAGGCCGTCACCACGTTGGCCCAGGTGTCCACACCGCCCTGCGAGATCGGGTGCACGTGATCGCGCGACAGGTCGTGATCGCGAAATTGCACCCCGCAATACAGGCACAGATTCTCGTCGCGGCGAAACAGCGCGCGGTTGGATAGCGGCGGTGTGTAGCGGTCGTAGAAGCGATGGGCGTCCGGATGGGAGCCGTGCGTGGCGATGATGGCGTTGACCGGGATCTCCGTGCGGCGGCCGCTGCTGGCGTTTATGCCGCCGTGGAGCCGATAGAGAACGCTGCCCAGCGCGTAGCAGACCTGGTCGAGTACGATCAGGCGGACCGCGTCCTGGTAGCCGATCCATTCGAGCGGCATGCCGGTCACGTCGGTTCGCAATACTTGCTGGTTCAGGTTCAGCATTTTGTGCTCTCGAGGTCTGATCAACCCAAGATGTTGGGTCGCGAAACCTGCGCTGCGCCTATATCATCCGGGTTTTGCCGGCAAATGCAACCCCGGGCGCGCGCGCTGGACAACCGGTCTTCGACAGGCCTGAACCGACCGGATGGAATGAACCCGGAGCCGGCCAGGCCAGTCAAACGCAGCGTCGTTTTCACCCACACAACCCAGCCTACAGACCCATGATGAACAATGCATTTCGAATTTCGCTCGCTCTCGTTCTGGTACTCGCGCTGCGTGCCGCCCCGGCGGCGCTGCCGGCGGCGGTCGATGGTGAGCCGCTGCCGTCGCTGGCGCCGGTGCTCGAGGAGGTCATGCCGGCGGTGGTCAACGTGCACACCCGCACCCGCGTGCAGGTGCGAACCAGTCCCTTCTTCGACGACCCCTTTTTCCGCCGGTTCTTCGATTTTCCCAGCATGCCGCGCGAGCGGGTGCAGCAGAGCCTGGGCTCGGGCGTGATCGTCGACGCCGACGGCGGCTACGTCCTGACCAACAATCACGTCATCGACAATGCCGACGATATCGCGGTTCGGCTCGAGGACGGGCGCGAGTTCGCGGCCGAGTTGGTCGGCTCCGATCGCGACACCGACCTGGCGGTCATTCGTATCGACGCCGACGATCTGGCCGAACTTCCGCTGGACCAATCCGACCGCTTGCGCGTGGGCGATTTCGTCGTTGCCGTGGGCAACCCCTTCGGCCTGGGGCAGACGGTCACCTCCGGGATCGTCTCCGCCCTGGGTCGCAGCGGGCTGCGGGGGCTCGAGTACCAGAACTTCATCCAGACCGACGCCTCCATCAATCCGGGCAACTCCGGCGGCGCGCTGATCAACCTGCGTGGTGAACTCGTGGGGATCAATACCGCCATTTTCACGCCTTCGGGCGGCAACGTCGGCATCGGCTTCGCGATCCCGGTCAGAACGGCCACGCACGTGATGGAGCAGCTGGTCGAGCACGGCGAGGTCAGGCGCGGTTCCTTCGGCGTGGAGGTCCAGGATCTCGACGACGAACTGCGCGAGGCGCTGGAGCTGGAGTCCACCCGCGGCGCCGTTGTCACCCGTCTCGACGAGGACTCGGCGCTGCGGGAGGCGGGGCTCGAAGCCGGCGACGTGATCGTGTCGATCGATCGGCGACCGGTGGAGAACGCGCAGGGATTTCGCAATATCGAGAGCCTGCTGGCGGTGGGCAGCCGGGCGCGCGTGGCGTTCATCAGCGACGGTGAGCGCGACGCCGTGCACGTCGACATCGAGGAAGATCTCGACGAGCGGATTTCGGGTCAGCGTCTGGATTCCCGCCTGGAGGGGGCCTCGCTGCTGCGCGTGCCGGAGCGTGCCCGCGCCGACGGCGTGCTGGTCGAGAACGTGCTCCGCAACTCCTCTGCCTGGCGTGCCGGTCTGCGCCAGGGCGACCTGATCGTCGCCGTCAACCGTCAGCGGGTCAGGAGCCTGGCCGAGATGCGCGATGACTTCCCGCTCGACGAGGAGGAGGATCTGACGCTCGAAATTCGCCGTCGCGGCGGCGCCTATCGCGTCCCCTTCGACTGAGGCGGTATGAATCCGGCGGCTGCGGGGCCGGGCGAGCCCGGTCTTCGCGCCACGGAATTCTGCTAAGTTGTCGTCGTCACTCGAAGGATGGCAGTCCGCGCCGATGGCCGAAGCACCCCGACTCGTTGCAGATGATTCCGACGGCAGTCGATGGCTGGCTTCCGGCGACTGGCGGCTCGACGAGGCCGCCGTGATTGCGGGTCTTGTCGCCGGCGTGCGCGGTCGCGCGGAAGCCATCGACGCGACCGCCATCCGGCGCCTGGATGCAGGTGGCGCCATGCTGCTGGTGCGCGCCGCGGCAGCCCTGTCGATGTCGCCGGAGCGCATCCGGCTGCGCGACGAACACCGGCCGCTGGTCGATGTAGTGGTCGGCACACTCGAGCGCGACGATGAAGTCGAGACGCGACCGCCGCCGCTTTGGCGTGAATGGCTCGGCGCGATCGGACAGGCCGTGGCCGGCGCCGGCGGCAACCTGCGCTTGTTGATCGGCTTCCTCGGCCTGACCCTCGCCCGGCTGGCGGCAACGGTGCCGCGGCCATCGCAATGGCGTGTGACCGCCACGGTGTTCCACATGCAGCAGACCGGGGTCAACGCCCTGCCGCTGACCGTGTTGCTGGCCTTTCTCGTGGGGGCGGTCGTGGCCTATCTCGGCGCCACCGTCCTGCGCGATTTCGGCGCGGAACTGTTCGTCGTCGACCTGATCACCTACGCCTTCCTGCGCGAATTCGGCGTGCTGCTGACTGCCATCCTGCTCGCCGGGCGCACGGCCAGCGCATTCACCGCCCAGATCGGCACCATGAAATCGCGCGAGGAAATCGACGCCATGCGCACCATCGGGCTCGATCCCGTCGTGCTGCTGGTGCTGCCGCGGCTGCTCGCGCTGGTCGTGATGCTGCCGATCCTGTCCTTGATGGCGACGCTGGCCGGCTTCGCCGGGGGACTGGTGGTGTCGGTGCTCGCGCTGGGGCTCGAGCCGGACATGTTCCTCACCCGGGTGCGCGAGGTCGTCACCCTGAAGCACTACCTCGTCGGCCTGTTCAAGGCGCCCCTGTTCGCCATGACCATCGCGCTGGTCGGCTGCCTGGAAGGCTTCAAGGTCGTCGGCACCGCGCAGTCGGTCGGCGAGCGCACGACCTCGGCGGTGGTGCAGAGCATCACGCTGGTCATCGTCATCGACGCCCTGGCCGCGGTGTTCTTCATGGAGATGGGCTGGTGACCGGCGCGGCGGAAACCGAAGATCTCGCGGTTCGCGTGCGTGGGCTCGTCAACCGCTTCGGCGAGCACATCGTCCATCAGGGCCTCGACCTCGATGTCCGCCGCGGGGAGATCCTCGGCGTGGTCGGCGGCTCGGGTAGCGGCAAGTCGGTGTTGATGCGATCCGTGCTGGGCCTTCTGCGGCCCCACGCCGGTGTCGTCGAGGTACTCGGAAAACGCGCCGACGGCAGCGGGCTGGCGCTGCAAGCGCTCAGGCGGCGAACCGGCGTGCTGTTCCAGGACGGGGCGCTGTTCTCGTCCCTGACCGTTCGTGAGAACGTCGAAGTGCCGCTTCTGACGCACCATGCCGAAATCGACGAGCGGCTCAGGCGCGAGCTCGCCCGTCTCAGGATCGGTCTGACCGGCCTTTCGATGTCCGCCTGCGGCAAGTATCCATCGGAGCTCTCGGGCGGCATGCGCAAGCGCGCCGGGCTGGCCCGAGCGCTGGCGCTCGATCCGGAGTTGCTGTTTCTCGACGAACCGACCGCCGGCCTGGACCCGATCGGTGCCGCGGACTTCGATCAATTGCTGCGTACGCTCGCCGACGCGCTGGGGCTGACCGTGTTCCTGATCACGCACGATCTTGATACGCTCTACAGTATCTGCGATCGCATCGCCGTCATCGGCGAACGTCGCGTGCTGGTTTGCGGTCGCCTGGACGAGGTCGAGTCGTTCGACCATCCCTGGGTCCGGGACTATTTTCACGGTCCGCGTGCGCGCCAGGCCAAACAGTCGCAGACTGACAAGAGAGGCTGAACATGGAACCGCGGGCCAACCACGTTTTGATCGGTGCGTTCACGCTGGCGGGCGCTGCGCTGCTCGTTCTCGGCGCCTTGTGGTCGGCGCGCTGGGCCAGCCAGGAGGCGTGGCAGGAAATCGAGGTGCATTTTCTGCAGCCGGTCAGCGGCCTGAACGTGGGCTCCTCGGTTCAGTACAACGGCATCAACATGGGCAGCGTCCGCGACCTGCGTCTGTCGCCCGATGATCCGGGTCGCGTCATCGCCGTGATTCGGATCGAGACCCAGGCTCCCTTGCGGCAGGACACCACCGCCCGCCTGTCCGCCTCGGGCCTGACGGGGGTTTCCACCATCCAGTTGCGCGGTGGCAGCTCCGACAGCCCGCCGCTGCAACAGGATGACGGCCGGGCCGTGATCATTGCCGAGGAGTCGGGGCTGCAACGGTTGATCGAGACCTCCGAGGATATCGCCAGCACCGCCAGCGAGGTAATGCTGCGGTTGCTGGAGTTCCTCAGCGAGGACAATGCCGCGCGCGTTACCGAAACGCTCGACAATATCGACAACTTCACGCGCGCCGTGAGCGGCGAGAGCGACCGGATCGGGCAGATCGTTGGCAACCTGCATCGATCCAGCGAAGAAATCGTGCCGCTGGTGCAGGAACTCAGGGGCGCCGTGGGCGATTTGTCTGTGGCGCTCGAACGCGTCGAGCCGACCCTTCTCGAGACCTTCCCCGAGGCAACCGAGGCCCTGCGCGAGACGATGACCCGGCTCGCGCAAACCGCCGAGCGGGTCGACCGGATGGTTGCCGGCAACGAGCGCGCGGTGGCCGGGTTCGGGGATCGCGTCGTCACCCCGCTGGGTCCGGCGGTTCAGGAACTGAGGCATTTGATCGACGAACTTTCGGCCGTGGCCGAGCAGATCCAGCGCAACCCGGCCGGATTCCTGTTCGACCGGCAGGGACCCGAGGAGTACGAACCGCAATGAGCTTTCGATCGATCAAGGTGGTCGCCCTGGCCGGCGCCGTCGTCGTGCTGGCCTCGTGCGCGCTCGGCGTCCAGAAGGAATCCTACCGGCTCATGGCGCCGACGGTGAAAGCAGCCGATCCGCAGGCGCCGGGACACACCGGAAGGACGCTGGCGATCGCCCGGCCCGAAGCCGACCGCACGCGGGATTCCAGCCGTATCCTGGTACGGCGCGAACGCACCCTGATGCCGTGGACGAATGCCGCCTGGATCGATCGCGCGCCCGGGCTATTGCAGGACTTGCTGGTGGAATATCTCGATGGCCGGGTGGCCACCGCGGGACGGCTGGGCAGTCTGCCCGCGCAGCATCGGCTGGACCTGGTTCTGCGCCGCTTCGAACTGGTCGAGGGCGGCGGCGGTGAGCTCGACGCCGAACTGGTCCTGGTCGCGCGTCTCTTCGCGGCTGACGGGGCTTTGCAGGGTGTCACCGTGATCGAAGGGCGACAGGCCGCGGAAGGCCGCGGGCTGGACGACGCTGTCGCAGCAACGGAGACCGCGATCGCCGAAGCGTTCGGTGCGCTGGCCGACTGGCTTTCGCCGCGCCTTGCCGACGACGCCGAAGTCGCGCCGCCCGCTCAGTGAGAGCGACGGTCGGTGCCGCCCTTCGAGCCCGCCTGGTCGAGTGAGTGGACTTTGCCGAGCATGTCGAGCAGCGGCTGAAGCTGCGCGTGCAGGGTATTGAGGTGAGGCTCGACGCGCTCGGCCTGGCCGCGCTCGATCAGGCGCAGGGACTGTTCGATGCCGGGTGCCGTTTCCGCGGCGTCTTCGAGGTTGATCGGCGCCGGGCGGTCCGACAGACCTTCTTCGAGAATCTGCGCGCCGTCGCGGCCGTTCATGGGCGGTGGCGTTTGCACGATGAAGCCGGCTTCGATCGCCAGGGCTTCGTCGTCCGGGCACAATCCCAGTTCCTCGAGGTCGGGCAGGAAACGGCGCTGGAGCTTGCGGGCTCCTTCTGCATCGGTTGCCGCCAGCAGGAAGGTGAAGGTCTCCGCCTCGGTGCGGAAGACCGTGTCCTCGCGCCGAATACGGCGGGCGAGGGTTTCGCCGATACGCTTGAGCGCGCGTGAGGCGTGTGGCTCGCCGAAGTCTTCCAGCAGCGCACTCAGCCCGTCGAGTCGCAGGTGCATCAGCACGAGCGGCTGGTCGTGACGGTGGGCGAAGCTCATGGCCTGCAGCAGGCGTTCCTCGCAATAGCGCCTGTTGCCGATGCCCGTTTCGGGGTCGATATGGTGTTTCTGCTCCAGCAGGCGCAGGCGCCGGGCCGAGCGGCTCGTCTGCGCGTAGGCACTGGCGCGCGCCATCAGCTCACTCGACTGGAACGGCTTGGAGATGAAATCCGTGGCGCCTAGCATCAGGGCGTGCTTGCGTCGCGTTTCGCCGTCTTCCTCGCCGGTGATCAGTACCACCGGGAGGTCGACCAGATGCGGGTGTTCTGACTGACGCACCTGCTCGAGCAGTTCGAAACCGCTTTTGCCGTCCATGTGCAGGTCGCTGAAGAGCGCCGCGATGCTCGGGTCGTCCTGCAGGAGTTCCCAGGCCTCCTCGGCCGACTCGGCCAGCAGCAGGTCGAAGCGGTCGCCCAGGATGCGCGTCGCGCAGGCGCGCATGAGCCGGCTGTCGTCGACGAACAGAAGCCGGGGTCGGAATGCAGTGGATCGGGTTTCGGTATCCATGCCCCGTTCAATGCAAATTTTGCGCCACATGGGCTCCGGGCTTGTCGCGATTCATCATCCGCATCGCCCGCGGCCGTTTTTCCGGTCACTCGGCGTTCGTCCGGGCCGGCAGCCCGGGTGACGCGCGCGGTCAGTTGCCGGCACAAAGCGGCAGGGTCGATCGCATCGGCTTGACTTGCCTGGAGGCGGGCCGGAGACTTGAACCCATGGGATGGGTCGGTCGCAAATTCGACAATCTGGGCAGCGCGGTCTCCGGGGCCGGCGGTGGGATGGGCCTGTCCCAGGCGCCGGCGTTCACCCAGGCGTACCTGCAGCGCCTGGGCGGCCATCTCGACGAGGCGCGTCGTAGCCTCGATCTGGTCGAGCGCGGCGTGCTCGTTCCGGAACTGACCGACATCGAGCGTGAACAGGCGGCGCGAGGATTCACCGACCGGGTGGCCGAACTGGAAGCCACCTACTCGTCCATCGCCGACGCGTCACCCCTGATGCAGCCGGTGCTGATGATGCGCCATGCCGATGCCGACATTGCCCGGCGGGCGTGGGAAGCGTTCACCCCGGCGGTGCCGGTGGACGCTCCCTCGTTGATCTGGACCGGCGTCGGCGTGCTGCTGGCCCTGCTGGTCTATGAACTGTTCAAGGCGCCGGCGGCCGTCGTGCGTCGCCGCCGCAAGACCTGGTCGCGATAAAGGCTGCCCACGCGGCCCCGAAACTTTCTTGCATCCCGCTTTCACTGCGCGGCGAGCCCGCTGCAGGGTAGACTGTGCGGTTCCATTGCACGCATCCGGAGCCTTCATGTTCAGCGTTTCGCCCGAGCGGTCCATTCCCGTCCACTCCCTGGATTCCGACAGCCTCGATGTCTGGCGGCAATCGGCTGACAGCAGAAGCCGTGCCTGGGTGGAGGCGAGCGGTTTCAAGGCCGAACCCGGCAGTATTCTGCTGGTGCCCGACGCGCAGGGACGGCTCGCGCTCGTGCTGGCCGGACGCGAGCCCGGAGATCGGCTCTGGTCCCTGGCGCACTTGCCCCGGGCGCTGCCCGAAGGCGACTATCGTCTCGACTGCGACTGGCCCAACGCCGAACGGGAGCGAGCCGCCGTGGGTTGGGGCCTGGCCTGTTATCGATTTGATCGATACAAGGCGATGGAGCGCCCGGGCGCGCGCCTGTCGCTGAATGCACACGACGAGAGGCGCATCCGCGCACAGGTGGAATCGTCGATCCTGGTGCGCGACCTGGTCAATACGCCCGCCATCGACCTCGGCCCGGCCGAACTGGCCGACGCGGCACTCAGCCTCGCCGGGGCGCACGGCGCCGAGTGTGAAGTCATC
Organism: uncultured Wenzhouxiangella sp.; assembly: GCA_964606365.1. Classification (GTDB taxonomy): domain Bacteria; phylum Pseudomonadota; class Gammaproteobacteria; order Xanthomonadales; family Wenzhouxiangellaceae; genus Wenzhouxiangella. The sequence goes on from CAZSGS010000005.1 coordinate 11,160, forward strand.
GAGGGCGAGCGCCTGGAACGGGAGTTTCCCGCCATTCACGTCGTCGGCCAGGCGGCCAGCCGCGCTCCGCGCTTGATTCGCATGCAGTGGGGTCGCGCCGACGCGCCGTCGCTGGCGCTGGTGGGCAAGGGCGTCATCTTCGACACCGGAGGGCTCAATATCAAGCCCGGGAGCGGGATGGTCCTGATGAAGAAGGACATGGGCGGGGCCGCCCACGTGCTGGGCCTGGCCAAGCTCATCATGACCCTGGGGCTGGACGTGAACCTGCGCGTCTACATCCCGGCCGTGGAAAACGCCATTGCCGGCAACGCCTACCGCCCGTCCGACATCATCCGCACGCGCAAGGGCACGACGGTGGAGATCGGCAATACCGACGCCGAAGGCCGCGTAGTGCTGTCCGATGCGCTCACCCTGGCCTCGGAGGAAGGCGCCGAGCGCATCATCGATTTCGCCACGCTCACGGGCGCGGCGAGGGTCGCGCTGGGTGAGGACCTGCCGCCGATCTACGCCCGCGACACGGCATCGGCGCGCAGCATCCAGGACCTGAGTTTCGAGGCCGAGGATCCGCTCTGGCACATGCCGCTGTTCGAAGGCTATCGTCGTCAGATCGAACCGGCGATTGCCGATCTCTCCAACACCGGAACAACCGCGTTCGCCGGAAGCATCACGGCGGCCCTGTTCCTCGATTGTTTCGTCGCGGAGGGAATCGACTGGTATCACCTGGACGTGTACGCCTGGAACCTCGGCGACCGGCCCGGGCGACCCGCCGGGGGGGAAGCCCAGGGCCTGCGGGCGGTGTGGCGCTGGCTCGAATCGATGTACGCCCACAACCGGCAGGCCGCTGAATAGCGCCGCGCGGGCTACGCCGGAGCGGGGTCAGGGCGCATCCGTTTCCGCGTCATCGACGAACTCGAGTTCTCCGACCGTGACGCGGCCGCGGGCGAGCGCCTCGAAGACTTGCTTTTCTTGCTGAATGACGCGCTGAAAGTCCCATTTCGCCGGATCGAAGTATTCTTCCCCGAAGCGGGCGCCGAAGGATGCGGGATCGTAGACGGTGACGTTGCCGACGAAGCCCGTGCGGGAGCCGACCACCTTGCGACTCTCGCTTTCCATGTGTCGGGTCGTGCGGGGTACGGCGACCTCGTCGCCGTATTTCGGATGCAGTTCCTCTTCCAGAATGCGTTCGCCGCGCTGCCGCTGGTCCGGCTCCAGTTCCTGCCGGACGGCGTTGGCGATGCCGACGAACTCCGGGTAGTCGCGCTCGGCGGCCAGTTCGAACCATGCCCAGGCGCGCGCCGGATCGCGTTCCACGCCGTCACCCCGGTACCAGATGACGCCGAGATTGTGCTGCGCCATCTTGTCGGCCCAGTACGCGGCCTTCCGGAACTGGTGGCGGGCATTGAAATGCCAGCCGTTGGCGTAGAACCTGTTTCCCTCGGCCAGAAACCGGAAGCCCGGGGTGTGTTCGGCGAAATCGAACAACTGCGCCTGGGCGGCGCCGCCCGCCAGAATCAAGGTGGCCACGAGCCAAGTCCTGCTGAAGATTCTTCGGTGACGCATTGCGAAACATCCTCGACTCTGATGAACAGCGCCAGTCTAAACGACACCGGAGACGACCGTGTAAGCCGCAGTTCGCGCGAGGGAATTATTGTCGTGCCCGCTGTCTTCTTTGGCGTTACGATACGTCTTCAAATACTGCATTCACGCCCATTCGGGTCCAAGCGGAGGGTTCAGCCCATGCGTTACATTCTGATTGCCTTGTTGTCACTGCTGCTGGCGGCCTGCCAGTCCGAAGAGTCCGACTCCATGGAAGAGACGGGCGAAGAAGCCGCCGAAGCGACTGAAGAAACCAGCGAAGAGGCGGCCGAGCGGGCTGCCGAAGCCTACGAAGAAGTCCAGCAGGAAGGTGGCGAAGCACGGGAGGAGATCGAGGAGTTCGTCGACGGTGGCCCGGAGACCGGTGAAGAGGCCATGCACGAGAAGGTCTGGTCGCGCGCCAAGTCGCTCGCCGAAGAGGCTCGCGCCAAGACCGAGGAAGCGCTTGAAATGGCCGAGGAAGAAAGCGGAGAAGCGCTGGAAGAGGCCCGCGCCGCGGCCGCACAGGCCCGTGAACAGGCCGAACAGGCCTGGGAAGAGGCCGGCGAATATGCCGGCGACAGCTGGGAAGGCGCCAGCGGCGAGGCGCGAGATGCCTGGGAGGCGGCCAACGCGAGCTGGGATCGTTTCACCGAGCGATTCGACGAGGAATCCGAAGACGATTCCGAAGACGATTCCGAAGACGACCAGCAGTAGGCGCTTCGACGCCCAGTGACCGCGCGCCGCTCCGGCAGGGGGCGGCGCGCATTCAAGCCCACGACCAGTCAGGAATCGACACAACGGTGACAGAGACCTACCGCCCCGGCGTACTGGAGCCGGCCATCCGTGAATACTGGCAAGCGCACGATCTCGACCGGGCCGAGTCCGGCGACGGCGAGCGCTTCTATTGCCTGAGCATGTTTCCCTACCCCTCGGGCAAGTTGCACATGGGGCACATGCGCAACTACACCATCAGCGACGTGATCTCGCGCTACCACCGCATGCAGGGCCATCGCGTGCTGCAGCCGATGGGCTGGGATGCTTTCGGCCTGCCGGCGGAAAACGCGGCCATGGCCAACGGCGTGCCGCCGGCGAAGTGGACGCGCGACAACATCGAGCACATGCGCGGCCAGCTCAAGCAGCTCGGGTTCGCCATCGACTGGGAGCGGGAGCTCGCCACCTGCGATCCCGCCTACTACCGCTGGAACCAGTGGTTTTTCCTGAGGCTTCTCGAGCGCGGCATCGCCTACAAGAAGACCGGCACCGTCAACTGGGATCCGGTCGACCAGACCGTGCTGGCCAACGAGCAGGTCATCGACGGCAAGGGTTGGCGCACCGGCGCGCCGGTGGAAAAGCGCGAGATCCCGATGTACTACCTGCGCATCACCGACTACGCCGACGAGCTGCTCGAGAGTCTCGACGCGCTCGACGGCTGGCCGGAGCGGGTGCGCACGATGCAGGCCAACTGGATCGGCAAGAGCGAGGGCGCCGAGATCAGCTTTGCCTGCGGCCTGGACACGATCAAGGTGTTTACCACCCGCCCCGACACCCTGATGGGGGCGACCTTCATGGCCGTGGCCGCGGAGCATCCGCTGGCCAGGCAGGCGGCCGAGGACAACCCGGAACTGTCCGCCTTCATTGCCGAGTGCCAGACCGGCGGGGTATCGGAAGCCGATATCGCCGTCCAGGAAAAGAAGGGCATGGATACCGGCCTCAAGGCCGTCCATCCGATCACCGGCGACGAGCTGCCCGTGTGGGTCGCCAACTACGTGCTGATGACCTACGGCGAAGGTGCCATCATGGCCGTGCCCGGCCACGACGAACGCGACTTCGAGTTCGCGCTCAAGTACGGCCTGCCCATCCGGCAGGTCGTCACTCTGCCCGAAGGCCGGGCGTACGATGATCGCCAGTGGCACGATGACTATGCCGCCAAGGGCGGCCACCTGGTCAATTCCGGCCGCTACGACGGCCTGAGCTGGTCGGATGGCTTCGACGCCATCGTCGCCGAGCTCGAGAAACGAGGCGCGGGGCGTGCCCGTACCCAGTTCCGATTGCGCGACTGGGGTATCTCCCGCCAGCGCTACTGGGGCTGCCCGATTCCGATCGTTCACTGCCCCGACTGCGGCGACGTGCCGGTACCCGATGAGGATTTGCCGGTGGTCCTGCCCGAGGAACTCGTCCCGGACGGTTCGGGCAATCCGCTCAATCGTTGCGCGGACTTTCTCGACACGCCCTGTCCGGCGTGCGGTGCGGCCGCAAAGCGCGAGACCGACACCATGGATACCTTCGTCGATTCATCCTGGTACTTCCTGCGCTATACCTGCCCGGACAACGAGCGGGGCATGGTCGACGAGCGCGCCGATCAGTGGATGCCGGTCGATCAGTACATCGGCGGGATCGAGCACGCCATCCTGCACCTGCTCTACGCGCGCTTCTGGACCAAGCTGATGCGCGATGAGGGCCTGGTCGAGGTCGATGAGCCGTTCAAGCGTCTGCTGACCCAGGGCATGGTACTGGCAGAAACCTACTACCGTGAAGACGCGTCGGGCCGCAAGACCTGGTACAACCCGGCGGACGTCGAGGTGCAGCGCGACGGCAAGGGCGGGATCGACAGCGCCGTTCTCACGGCGGACGGCCAGGCGGTCGAGCCCGGCGGCATCGAGAAAATGGCCAAGTCAAAGAACAACGGCGTCGATCCGCAGGCGCTGGTCGACACCTACGGCGCCGACACCGTGCGTCTTTTCTCGATGTTTGCCGCCCCGCCGGAGCAGTCCCTCGAGTGGTCCGAGGCCGGCGTGGAAGGGGCCTGGCGTTTCCTCAAGCGCCTGTATGCCGGCGTACAGGCGCATGTGGCCGAGGGTGCGCTACCCGGGCGCAGGCCCGAAGGGCTCGAGGGCGCGGCGCGCGAGTTGCGCACCCGCCTGCACGAGACCATCGGCAAGGTCGGCGACGACATGGGCCGCCGCCAGACCTTCAACACGGCGATCGCGGCCATCATGGAATTCTGCAACGAACTGCAGCGATTCGAGGCCGACGACGAGCAGGCTCGGCTGCTGGTGCAGGAAGCCTGGGAGTCGGTGGTCCGATTGATCGCGCCGGTTACCCCGCACCTCGCCGAGGCGTTGTGGCGTGATCTGGGGCGGGACGGGTCGGTTTTCGCAGGCGGCTGGCCCCAGGTCGACGACGCGGCGCTCGCGCGCGCAGCCGTCACCGTGGTGGTCCAGGTCAACGGCAAGGTGCGCGGGCGCGTCGAAGTGGCGCCCGGGGCCGACCGCGACAGCGTCCAGGCAGCGGCCCTGGCCGACGATAACGTCAAGCGCCATGTCGAGGGCAAGACCGTGCGCAAGGTGATTCTGGTACCCGACAAGCTGCTCAATATCGTGGTCGGCTGATGCAACGCTCGATCGGTATCCTGCTGGTGACGACGCTGCTGGCCGCCTGCGGCTTCCAGCTGCGCGGCGATGCCCGCCTGCCGGCCTCGATGGATCGCACGTACGTGGCGGTGGCCGACGACAGCACGGTCTTCGTGCGGGAGCTGGGGCTTCTGCTGGAGGCCAACGGCGTCGAGATCGTCGACGAACCGTCGCCGCAGGCCGCCACGCTTCGGATCGACTCGCAGAACATCTGGCGCCAGCCGCTGTCGGTGACCGGACAGGCCCGGGTGCGCGAGTTCCTGATCGTTTTCGATGTGGGCTGGCGCCTGGACAATCCCGACGGCGAGACGGCGCTGGAGCGTTCCACACTCAGGCTGACGCGCGACTACAGTTTCGACGAGGGCGAGATCCTGGCTGCCCAGCGCGAGGAGGAGTTTCTGCGCGATGAGCTCGGCCGCGCCATGGCCCAACAGATGATCCGGCGCCTGGAAGCCCTGGCGGGTGTTCAGCCTTGAAGCTGTTCCCCGAAAAGCTCTCGCAGCGTCTCGGACGGGGCCTGGATCGCGTCTACCTGGTCGCCGGCCAGGAGCCCTTGCTGATCGAAGAAGCCTGTGATGCCGTCCGGGCGGCCGCGCGCGAGCACGGCGTGGCCGAACGCCTGGTACTGGAGGCCGACGGGCGCTTCGACTGGGGGCAGCTGGCCACGTCCACGGAAACCGGTTCCCTGTTCGCCAGCCAGCGGCTGGTGGAAGTGCGACTGCCGTCGGGCAAACCCGGGCGGGAAGGCGCCGCGGCATTGCGCGAATTCGTCGCGCGCGGCGGAGACGACATTCTGCTGGTCAAGTGCGACGGCTGGGACATGGGCAGCGAGAAAACCGCCTGGGTCAAGGCCCTGGATGCGGCCGGGGTCTACGTGCCCTGCTGGAAGGTCAAGCCGCAGCGACTGCCGCAGTGGATCGCCCAGCGCCTGTCGAGTCGCGGCATCCGCGCCGACCAGTCCGCCTGCCGATTCCTGGCCGAGCGTCTGGAGGGCAATCTACTGGCCGCCGCCCAGGAGATCGAGCGGCTGGCTTTGCTCTACCCCGGCGGAGCGGTCGATCTCGACCAGGTGCGCGCCGCAGTGGCCGACAGCGCGCGTTTCGACAGTTTCCGCCTGATCGAGCTGGTCTTCGCCGGCGAGGCCGGCGCGGCGATGCGTTGCATTCGAGGCCTGCGCGAGGCGGATACGCCGATGCCCCTGGTCGTCGGCGCCCTGGCGCGCGAGCTCCAGACCATCGGCAGTTTCCAGATGCTCACGCGCCAGGTTCCGGCCGGCCAGGCCTTTTCGCAACTGGGAATCTGGAAGAGCCGGCAGCAGCCGGTAGCCGATGCGGCCCGCCGGCTTTCGCCCGAAGTGGTGCGTCGCACGCTGGCCCAGCTGTCCGAACTCGACCAGCTTTCGAAGTCCAGCGGTCGCGAGATGTTCTGGCTTCGGCTCGAGCGCCTGTGCGTGGCCCTGGCCACCAATCGCCTGGAGTACTGCGCGGCATGAGGCCGGCGACGGTTCTGTTCGGCGGCACCTTCGATCCGGTTCACTACGGTCATCTCCGGGCCGCCGCCGAGGTGTGCGAGAAACTGTCCGCCGACGATTTCCGGGTGCTGCCGGCGGGTCACCCGCCCCACCGTGATCACACCGGCGCCGAGGCCTACCACCGCCTGGCGATGCTGGAACTGGCGCTCGCGCCGCACCCCGACCTGACCGTGGACGAACGCGAGGTGCGTCGCGACGGGCCCTCCTACATGGTCGAAACCCTGGACACGATTCGGGACCAGGCCGGTTCGCGCCCGATCATTCTCTGCCTGGGGCAGGATGCCGCCAACCAGCTCAGCGGCTGGCATCGCTGGCGAGAACTCCTCGACCTGGCGCATTTGCTGGTGATGAAGCGCCCGCGCAGCCGGCCCCGGTACACCGGCGAGGTGGCCGACGTGTTGCGGGAACGGCGGGTGCGGCGCCCGGGCCAGTTGATGGAGTCCGCGTCCGGGCGGGTTTGCTACCTCGGGGTCACCCAGCTCGCCATTTCGTCCACCGATATCCGACGGCAACTCGCCGGCGGCCGCGATCCGCGTTTCTTGTTGCCGTCGACCGTGCTGGCCTACATCCGCAAACATGCTCTGTACGGGTGTGGTGAAAGCGTCGCGGACAAGGCGTAAAATGGAACCCGTGTTCATTAATGGATGATTCATTGAGCGAAAAGGATTCTCCCGACCCGCAGGCGTTGCGGGATCTCGCCGTCGCCGTCCTGGAGGACGCCAAGGCGCAGGACATCCAGGTTATCGATCTGTCCGAGCGCAGCAGTTTTGCCGACTACATGGTGATCGCCTCGGGTACCTCTTCCCGCCAGGTCAAGGCCATGGCCGATCGTCTGGTCCAGCGCGCCAAGGCGCGTGGCATCCGGCCGTTGGGCGTGGAAGGGTCGGACGAGGCCGAGTGGGTGCTCGTCGACCTGGCCGACGTGATCGTTCACGTCATGCAGCCCCAGACGCGCGCTTTCTACAACCTCGAAAAGCTCTGGTCGGCCCCCCCGGCAACCCGCGCCCAGGCCTGAAGTGGATCTGGTCGTGGCCGGCGTGGGTACCCGCATGCCGGCCTGGGTGGCCGAGGGCTGGCGCGAGTACGCCCGCCGGATGCCGCCGCACCTGTCCCTGGAGCTGGTCGAGGTGCCGGTTGCCGGCAAGGCCGGTGCGGGCCGCGAGTCGTTGCTGGAGTCCGAACGCCTGTTGGGCAAGTTGCCCGAGCGCGCCCGCGTGGTCGCGCTGGAGATTGCCGCGCGCCCCTGGTCGACGGAAAAGCTGGCGTCGGGAATGGGACAGTGGCAGCTCGACGGCGATCCGGTCTGGTTCCTGATCGGCGGCGCCGGCGGGCTCGACCCTTGCGTGCTGGAACGGGCCGCCGAGCGCTGGTCCCTGGGCCCTGCCACGCTGCCGCACATGCTGGTGCGCGTGATCGTCGCCGAACAACTCTACCGGGCCTCGACCATCCTCAGCGGGCATCCTTATCATCGGGCATGACCGCTGGTTTTTTGGTGTTTTGGTGCTTTGGTTTTTTGGTTCGGTGTGGTCGGGGCTGTTGCCGGTCTGTGAAGTCTGCGGTTCTATCGCTCCATCCCTGCATCTTCCCAAGTTGATAGTGGCTCAGGCATATGAATAGTCGCGAACCCGAAAACCAAAACACCAGGACACCAAAACACCACAGCACGCGCGCGGCAGCGCGCCTGGTCCTTGCCTCCGCCTCACCCCGTCGCCGCGAACTGCTGTCCCTGTTCGGCCTGGAGTTCGAAGTCGAACCGGCCGACATCGACGAGGCCGTTGACGAGGGCGAGGCACCCGACGGCTACGTATTGCGGGTCGCCCGCGACAAGGCGCTCGCCATCCGTGAGCGGTTCCCTGCGCGTTTCGTGCTGGGCTCGGATACCGCCGTGGTCGTCGACGGGGAAAGCCTGGGCAAGCCCGCCGACGACGAAGCCGCCCGGGCCATGCTCGGGCGCCTTTCGGGGCGGGGTCACCGTGTCCTTTCGGCCGTTGTCCTGATCGCGCCCGACGGGCAAGTCCGTGAGCGCCTGAGCGAGACGCACATCGACTTCGCAACGCCCTCGGCCGGCTGGATCGAGCGCTACGTCGCTTCGGGCGAGCCGCGGGACAAGGCCGGCGCCTACGGCATCCAGGGGGCCGCGGGTATCTGGGTGCGTTCGCTGTCGGGCAGCTACAGCGGGGTTGTCGGGCTGCCCTTGTTCGAGACCGGCGAACTGCTGCGCGAAAGCGGTTTGCTCACCTGAGTCGGCCGGGCGTGTGAGCTTGTGCGGCCCGCGCCGGTGCTATTCTTGCCGATACTGATTTTCCGAGCGGATCACCGGCCTTGAGTGACGAAATCCT
>CAZSGS010000005.1:20027-21317 GCA_964606365.1 uncultured Wenzhouxiangella sp.
ATCAACGTCTCGCCGACCGAGCGCCGCGTCGCCGTGGTCGAGAGCGGCCTCTTGCAGGAGCTCTATCTCGAGCGCAGCGGCGAGGCCAGCTATGTCGGCAACGTCTACATGGGTCGTATCGAGCGCGTGTTGCCGGGCATGCAGGCGGCGTTCGTCAATGTCGGCCTGGAGCGCACGGCGTTCCTGCACGCGGCCGATATCCTGCCGCGCCAGCCCGAGCTGGACGACAATGGTGAGGCGCCGCCCGTACCGTCGATTACCGAACTGGTCAGCCAGGGGCAGAAGCTGTTGGTCCAGGTGGTGAAGGACCCGCTCGGTACCAAGGGTGCGCGGCTGACGACTCAATTGAGTATTCCCTCGCGCTACCTGGTGCTGCTACCGGGCATCCGGAGCCTGGGTGTTTCGGTGCGCATCGAGCTGGAGACCGAACGTGAGCGTCTTCGGGATCTCTTGCGCGACTTGATCGGAGAAGAGCCCGAGCACGGCTTCATCATCCGCACCAATGCCGAGGGGGTGGCGGTCGATGCGCTGGCCCGGGATCTCAAGTACCTGCACCGGCTGTGGCCGCGCATCGAGGCGGATGCCGAGCAAGCCGCGGCCGGTCAGCTGGTCTACGAGGACCTTTCGCTGCCGTATCGCTCGCTCAGGGACCTGATGCACGCCGGGATCGAGAAGGTGCGCATCGACGAGCGCGATACCTTCCAGCGGGCCGTGCGCTTCGCCGGGGAATTCTTTCCGGAATGGTCCGATCGCATCGAGTTCTACGACGGGGACGGGCCCTTGTTCGATCTCTATGGTGTCGAGACCGAAATCGAGCGTGCGCTCGATCGCAGCACCCCGTTGAAATCGGGCGGTCACCTGACCATCGATCAGACCGAGGCAATGACCACCGTCGACGTCAACACCGGCTCCTACCTGGGCTATCGCAATCTCGAAGAGACCATATTCAAGACCAACCTGGAGGCGGCCCAGGCGATCGCACGACAGCTGCGACTGCGCAATCTCGGCGGGATCATCATTATCGATTTCATCGATATGACCGAGGACGACCACAAACGCCAGGTGATCCGGACCCTGCAGCGGGCGCTGGGGCGCGATCATGCCCGAACGACCGTATCGGAGATTTCGCCCCTGGGCCTGGTGGAGATGACGCGCAAGCGCACCACCGAGAGCCTCGAGCACAGGGTTTGCGAGTCCTGTCCGGCCTGCGACGGACGCGGCCGGGTCAAGAGCGTGGATACGGTCTGTTCGGAAATCTTTCGCGAGATCATGCGGGCAGTGCGTCAGTTC
>CAZSGS010000006.1:0-10193 GCA_964606365.1 uncultured Wenzhouxiangella sp.
GGTACTGCGGCAGCCGCATGACGCCGTGGGAGTCGCGCCCGGCCAGGTTCGCGCCGCCGGCATCGGCCCGGAACTCGCGCCAGCGCGAGAAGGCCATGGTGATCATGCTGGCGAGAATGCCGAGGACGATCTGCAGCACGATCACGGTCAGGAAGTAGCCCGGTCCGTAGCCGCGCTCGCTGCGGAACACCGCCCTGTCGATGATCTGGCCGAGGACGCGAGAGAGCAGCAGCACGACGGTGTTGAGCACCCCCTGCAGCAGCGTCATCGTGACCATGTCGCCATTGGCCACGTGGGAGACCTCGTGGGCGAGCACGGCCTCCACCTCGTTCTGGCGCATGTGCTCGAGCAAGCCGGTACTGACAGCGACCAGGGCGTTGTTGCGCGATGCTCCGGTGGCGAACGCGTTGGGCTCGGGTGCGTCGTAGACGGCCACGTCGGGCATGCCGATACCGGCTGCCTTCGCCTGCCGCGCGACGGTATCGACGAGCCACCTCTCCGAGGCATTGCGCGGCTTGTCGATGACCTTCGCTCGCGTGCTCATCAAGGCGATCTTCTTCGACATCAACAGCGAAACGATTGCGCCACCCATGCCGAAAACCACGGCGATGATCAGAATGGCCGCATTGTTGACGTTGATGCCCTGTCGAACGAGCCAGGGCTCGAGCAGGTTCATGACCGTGCCGAGCACCACGAGAACGGCCAGGTTGGTGGCCAGGAAAAGAGCAATTCTGCGCATGGCGATTGTTTCTGTCGGGAAGCCGGAGTCTGAACGGTAAAATGGCGCCATGTCCCCGTCTTTCCAAGTCCGCCGATGAGCCCCTCGCAGGACGCGCCTTCCGGCTACACCGGGCGCTTCGCCCCGTCACCCACCGGCGCCCTTCACTTCGGCTCCCTGGTGGCAGCCGTCGGCAGCTACCTGCGTGCTCGAAGTCTCGGCGGGCGCTGGCTGATTCGAGTCGAGGACATCGACCCGCCGCGCGAAGTGCCCGGCGCGGCCGAGAAGCAGATTGCCACCCTCGCGGCTTTCGGGCTGCGGCCGGACGCGCCGGTCGCCTACCAGAGCGCCTCGGCGAAACTGCACGAGCGCGCGCTCGATCGGCTCCTGGCCAGCGGCGCCGCCTACTGGTGCGGCTGCAGCCGGCGCCACCTGCCGCCGGACGGGGTCTACCCGGGGACCTGCAGAAGCGGTATCCCGCCCGGGCGCAAGCCCCGCAGCATTCGCATACGCACCGACACTGCCGGGGTCGAGTGCTTCGTCGATGTCCTCCGGGGCGAGTACTGCGATCACCCCGGGCGTATCGGCGGCGATTTCATCATCCGTCGCGGCGACGGCCTGGTCGCCTATCAACTGGCCGTTGTCGTCGATGATGCGGCAGCAGGCATAACGGAAGTCGTCCGCGGTGCCGACCTGATCGATTCCACCCCGCGGCAACTGCTCGTCTTTCGCCGCCTCGGGCTGGCCGCTCCGGGCTGGATGCACCTGCCCGTCGTGTGCGACGAGAACGGGCGCAAGCTGAGCAAGTCCGACAACGACGACCCGGTCGTTGCGCGCCCGCACGCCGAGGCGCTCCGGCTGGCGCTCAGGGCGCTCGGGCACGAACCGCCGCCCGGTGCCCGGCTGCTGGAGTCGCAGCTTGACTGGGCCCTTTCGAACTTCGATATCGAGCGGATTCCGCCCGGTCCTGTCGCGGTCGGGGTTCATCCGGTGTAACCACAACGTTATACTCACCGATTGACCAGCGGCCAGCGTCGATCAACGAATGAATCCCAACTACCTCGATTTCGAACAGCCCATCGCCGAGCTTGAAGCCAAGATCCGCGAATTGAGAAACGTCGGCTCCGGCGTCTCCATGAACCTGGAAGAGGAAATCCAGCGCCTCGAGCAAAAATGCCGCGAGCGTACCGAAACGATCTTCTCGGAACTGAGCGACTGGCAGATTTCGCAGCTCGCGCGTCACCCGAAGCGTCCCTACACGCTCGACTACGTGCCGATGGTCTTCGACCGATTCGAGGAACTCCACGGCGATCGCCACTTCGCCGACGACCACGCCATCGTGGGCGGCCCGGCCATGCTGGAGGGCCTGAGCGTGATGCTGATCGGCCATCAGAAGGGGCGTGACACGCGCGAGAAGGTCTATCGCAATTTCGGCATGCCGCGCCCGGAAGGCTACCGCAAGGCGCAGCGCCTGATGGAGATGGCCGCCCGGTTCGGCATGCCCATCGTCACCTTCATCGACACCCCGGGCGCCTACCCCGGCGTCGGCGCCGAAGAGCGCGGGCAGTCCGAAGCCATCGCTCGCAACCTGGCCGTGATGTCGCGCCTGCCGGTACCGATCATCTGCTTCGTCATTGGCGAAGGCGGATCGGGCGGCGCGCTCGCCATCGGTGTCGGCGACCGTACCAGCATGCTGCAGTACAGCATCTACTCGGTGATTTCGCCGGAAGGCTGCGCCTCGATCCTCTGGAAGAGCGCCGACAAGGCGCCGGTGGCGGCCGAGGCGATGAGCCTGACGGCCAGCAAGCTCAAGAAACTCAAGCTCATCGACAAGATGATCAAGGAGCCCGCCGGCGGTGCCCATCGGTCGGCCCACGAAGTCGCCGTCCGAATCCGCGAGACCATCGTCGCCCAGATCGACTACCTGTCGAACCAGCCGGTGGAAACGCTCCTGTCCGAACGCTACGAGCGCCTGATGGCCCACGGGGCGTTCGAACAGGCCTAGGACGTCCGCGACGGCGATGCCGGCCGAGCATTTCGATCTCACCACCCTGCCCGGCCGCGGCCGCGTGATCGTGGCTTTCAGCGGCGGACCCGACTCGGTCTGCCTGCTGTACCGACTCACCCGCGCCGCGCTCGAGCGCGGGATCGAGTGCGTGCATATCGACCACGGCCTGGATCCGGAAAGTGCCCAGCGCGCCAACCGGGCCGTGGCGATCGCCGACGGGCTGGGCGTCCCCTGCCGCATCATCCGCATCGAAGTCAGCGCCGGGAGCGGCCCCGAGGCCGCGGCCCGCGACGCCCGCTACCGCGCGCTGGAAGCGCTGGTCGGTCCGGGCGAAGTCCTGGTGACCGCGCACCACGCCGACGACCAGGTCGAAACGGTTCTCCTGCGGCTCATCCGTGGCGCCGGACCGGAGGGGCTGTCCGGAATTCCGGCGCTGCGGCGTTTCGCCCGCGGCTGGCTCGCGCGCCCGTTGCTCGACTGCACCCGGGCCGGGATCGAACACTGCATCGAGCGCAACGGCCTGGACTGCATCCGCGACCCGGCCAACGAGTGCCTCGACTTCGACCGCAACCAGCTTCGCCACAAGGTACTGCCCGGCCTGCGTCGCCGCTGGCCGGGCGTTGAAACCGCACTGCGCCGGAGCGCCCGCCTGTGCGGCGACGCCGCCGGGTTCATCCGCCGACACGTCGAAGCCGATCTCGCCGCGGCCTACGGCCCCCGCGACGTACTGGCGCTCGACGGGCTGGCCGACGACAGCCACTACTACCGCGCCGAGACGATTCGGTCATGGTGCCTGCACAACGGTTGCGAGCCGCCGCCCGGCCGCCGCCTGGACACTTTCGTCGAGCAGCTCCGCTCGGCGCGATCCGATCGGTGTCCCGAGCTGCGCTGGAGCGGCCGGGTCCTGAGATTCTGGCGCGGCCGGGTGTGGCTCGAATCGGCGTTGACGCCGGCGGATCCATGGTCGTTGCGCTGGGACGGCCGACAGCCGATCGAGCTGCCGCACGGCCTCGGGCGCATGGAGCTGACCGGTAGCGGCAAAGCGCCGCGCGGACTCGAGATTCGTTCAGGCCGCGAGGGGGAGTCGCTCCGCCCCGCGGGCGACGCCCACCACCGCGCCTGCAAACGCCTGCTGGCCGCCGCCGGCATTCCCCCCTGGCGGCGGCATCAATGGCCGCGCCTGTGGCTCGACGGTCGACTCGTCGCCCTGGGAGCGCACTGGCTGACCGCCGAATTCGAAGCGCTGCTGCGGCGGCGACGCCTTTCCCTGCACTGGCACGGGGACGCTCACCGCGCCTCGATGCCCGTGCGATAATCGGCGCAAACGCCCTTTTCAGACCGCATGACATGAGCAAGCAAGAGAAAACCGAGCAGCAATCCGCCGAAGACAAGCCGGACTTCGAATCGTCGCTGGAAGAACTGGAAGGCCTGGTCGAAGCGCTGGAGTCGGGCGAACTGAGCCTGGCCGACTCGCTCGAGCGCTTCAAGCGCGGCGTGGAACTGTCGAAGCACTGTCACGACATGCTCGATCGCGCGCGCCAATCCGTCGAGATCCTCTCGCGGCCCGAAGACGAAAGTTCGGCCCGAAGCCTGGCGTCGGCGGACGACTGACTTGACCCCGACGCGGAGGAAGGCATGGCCATCAAGTTGACGCTGCCGGTCGCTGCAGCCGCCCTGCTCTTGACGCTACCGCTCGCGGCGGAGATCTATCGCTGCGACATCGACGGTACCGCCACCTTCTCAGACCGGCCGTGCGGGCCCGACTCGACACCGCATTCCGGCGGCCGGGGCGTGAGCTTCATCGAGCCCGACGAGAACCTGCCCGCGCTGGCCGAGGCGGCCCGCGCCTTCATCCGCGAACGCCGAGAGCAGATGGCGCAACGCCGTACTGCCCGGAAGCACGCCCCATCGCCGCCCGGGCCTTCGAGGCAAGCGCGGGTCGAAACCGTCTACCTGCCGTGGATCGCGGGGAACGTACGGTACTCCGGGCACGGACGACAACGGCGCGTCCCCCGGCGGGAACCGGGAGCGTCCGAACGACCCGTCGTCGCCGGCAATGACCGCTACTCGCCGCTCAACGGCCCGATCCTGGGAACGCGCCGCAACTCCGCGGCCTTCGGGCATGCGCCCAACCGCCGCACCGGGCACCGCACCGGCCGGAATCAGTAGCCCTCGAGCAAATCGACGCCATCCGGCACGGAAAAGTCGAACAAGTCCGATTCCAGCTCGGGATTGCGCTCGAGCGCCATCAGCCGCAGCTCGGTGGTCTGCCCGAAATCGTCTTCCAGCTCGAGCATATGCGGCAGGCCGTCGCGGAAATGGAGCGTCCCCTGGACGATATCGGTGCTCTCCTCGAGCGGTTCGAACTCGATTTTCTCTTCGCGCGAGTTCGTCACCCGGTAGAAGCGATCGAGCAACTCCGGGCGCGTGAGGACCAGCAGGGGCGATTCGGCCGCGGAAGGCTGCTCGCGCACCGTAACCTGCTCGAGCGAGACGTCGTAGTGCCAGAGCTGCTCGCCGTCGGCGACGATTTCCTGCGGAAAGGGCTCGTCGTAGCTCCAGCGAAAGCGATCGGGCCGCGAAAAGTACAGGGCGCCGGAGGACTCCTCCGTGACCCGCCCGTCGGCATCCACGGTGACCTGCTCGAAGCGGCCGGAAAGCGTATCCAGGCCATCGGCGAAAGCGTCGAGCTGGGCGCGTCCGTCTTCGGGCGCGCCGGCGGAGGAAACCGTCAGCAGCAGGGCGGCCAGCCAGTCCATGATCATGTCGCGATTACTCCTGTAGCATCGTTGGAAGCCGAGTGTGGCCCGGGCGCGCTGAACCGCGGCTGACTCAGTCGCGCGGCGGCGGCCTGGGCGCCAGAACCTCGCGCTGGCCGTTGTGCTCGGGTGGGCTGACCACCCCCTGGGCCTCCATGTCTTCGATCAGGCGCGCAGCGCGGTTGTAGCCAATCCTGAGTTGACGCTGAACGCTCGAAATCGAGGCCCGGCGGCTCTCGAGCACGTACGCGACGGCCTTGTCGTAGAGCTCGTCCTCGGAGTCGCCGCTACCGCCTTCGGGCAAGCCCGATGCGCCGATCTGCTGGCCGTCGGCCATCGTCTGGGTTTCGGCCAGCACCTCGTCGAGATAGTCGGCAGGACCCTGCTGCTTGAGCGACTCCACCACGGCGTGCACTTCGTGATCGTCGACGAAGGCACCGTGGATACGCTCCGGCAATCCCGAACCGGGTGGCAGGTAGAGCATGTCGCCGTGGCCGAGCAGTTGTTCGGCGCCCTGCTGATCGAGGATGGTGCGCGAATCGATCCGCGAAGACACCTGGAAGGCCATGCGCGTGGGGATATTGGCCTTGATCAGGCCGGTGATCACGTCCACCGACGGCCGTTGGGTGGCCAGAATCAGGTGAATGCCCGACGCCCTGGCCTTTTGCGCGAGTCTCGCGATGAGCTGCTCGATCTTCTTGCCCACGATCATCATCATGTCGGCGAACTCGTCGACCACCACGACGATATAGGGCAGCGCCTCGAGCACGGGCTTGTCGTCACCTTCTGCCAGCTCGGAGGGATCCACCAGGGGATCGGGAATCGGCTTGCCCTTGTCTGCGGCTTCCTTGATCTTGCGATTGTAGCCGGCAAGGTTGCGCACGCCGACCGAAGCCATGAGCTTGTAACGACGCTCCATTTCGGCCACGCACCAGCGCAGGGCGTTGGAAGCGTCCTTCATGTCGGTCACAACCGGCGTGAGCAAGTGCTGGATGCCTTCGTAGACCGACAACTCCAGCATCTTGGGGTCGATCATGATGATGCGCACCTGGTCCGGACTGGCCTTGTAGAGCAGGCTGAGGATCATGGCGTTGATCGCCACCGACTTGCCCGAACCGGTCGTGCCGGCGACCAGCAGGTGGGGCATTTTCGACAGATCGGCGACCGTGGGCTTGCCCGATATGCTCTTGCCCAGCCCGAGGGTCAGCGGAGAACTCGAACGCGCGTAGGCCTCGGAGTCCAGGATCTCCCGCAGGTAGACGATCTCGCGATTCTGGTTGGGAATCTCCAGGCCGATCACGCTCTTGCCGGGAATGACATCGACCACGCGCACCGAGATCACGCTCAATCCGCGCGCCAGGTCCTTGGAAAGATTGGAAACCTGGGCGCCCTTCACGCCCGGGGCCGGCTGCAGCTCGAAGCGCGTGATCACCGGCCCCGGGTGGACCGCCACGACCTCCACCTCGACGCCGAAATCGGCCAGCTTGAGCTCGACCTGGCGACTCATCGCCTTGAGCGCATCCTCGGAATACCCGACCCGCTTGGTCGGTGCCTCGTCGAGCAGTTCCAGCGGCGGCAACTCACCCGGTGACAGGTTCTTGAACAGCGGCTGCTGGCGCGCCTTCTTCTCGGCCGGCTTGCTCAGCTTCGGTTCAACCCGCGGCTCGATGCGCACTTCCTTGCGTGACCTGCGCTTGATCGAATCGAGCTTGCGCACTTCGTCGCGCTCGGCCCGGGCCCGCCGCCCGGCGAACCAGTCGCGGCCCTGGGCAATCTTCGCCAGCGACCAGGCGAAGGCGGCCAGCGCGAAACGGCCGGTGCGATCGACCGCGTCGATCCAGGACAGCCCGGTGAACAGGGTGATTCCGCCGAGAAAGATACTCAGGCTGATGAGCACGCCACCGGTCAGCCCCAGCGATGCCACCATGGGCGAGGACAGGACGTCGCCGATCACCCCGCCACCGGGGTGGCCGCCCGCCCGGGGCGCCTGCATCGACAGCAGCATGCAGCCGGTCAGAACGGCCAACAACAGTCCACCGGTGCGCACCGACCATTCGATCAGGCCCGCCGGCTCGCCGCGCTCGCTCAGCACCCGGAAGCCGGCAAAACCGATAAGCAGCGGTGCGGCGTAGGCCATGTAGCCGAACAGCACCAGGAAAAGGTCGGCCAGCCAGGCACCGAAAGCGCCACCGAGATTGTGTATGCCGGAATCCGCCGCCGCGCGCGACCAGCCGGGGTCGGCGGGGTCATGGCTGATCAGGCACAGCAGCAGGTAGACGGCAGCGACGAGAATGAGCAGGAACAGCGCCTCGGACAGGCGCCGCTTCATGGCCAGCGCGGACTGATCGACCTCGGCACTCTTCTTCGCGCGCTGGCTCACCTTCTACCCTGCATGAGGTTCAATTTCCAATTGATTGATTATGCTTGTTTCAAGGCCGGATGTACAAGCTCGCCGCCGCGCACGTTCACGCCGCGCGAAAGCGCCTGGACGCCTTCCCAGTCGGGCCGCGCCATATGCTGCACGTACGGCAGTATGGCCGCCGAAAGCGCCTGGCTGGAGGTACGCGGGACCGCGCCGGGCATGTTGGTCACGGCAAAATGCGTCACGCCGTCGACCTGGTAGGTGGGTTCGGCGTAGGTGGTCGGGCGGGTGGTTTCCACGCAGCCGCCCTGGTCGACCGAAATATCGACCACGACCGCACCCTCGTTCATCGAAGCGATCATCTCGCGCGAGATGACATGCGGCGCCCGGGCTCCCGTGACCAGGACCGCGCCGATCACCAGGTCGGCCTTGGAGACGAACTCGCCGACGGTTTCGCCGTAGGGGTAGAGGGCAGTCACGTTGGGGCCGATGGCCATCATCTCGGCCAGCCGGTCCTGACGCTTGTCGAATACGGTCACGCGCGCGCCGGAAGACGCCGCCAGGCGGGCCGAGTTGCCGCCGGCGGCGCCGGCGCCGAGCACCACGACATGGCCGCGATCGGCCGCGGGCAGGCCGCCCAGCAGCACGCCGCGACCGCCCTCGGGCTGGTGCAGCAGATGCGTCCCCACCTGGACGCCGATGCGTCCGGCGATGTTGCTCATCGGCGCCAGCAGAGGCAGCGAACCATCCGCCTCCTCCACGGTCTCGAAGGCCACGCCGGTCAGGCCGATCTCGAGCAGGCGCTCGGTCAGCGTCGGCTCGGCGGCCAGGTGGAGGTAGCAGAAAAGCAGGTGGTCGGAGCGCAGGTGCTGCAGGTCGCCTTCGATCGGCTCCTTGACCTTGACCAGCAGTTCAGCCTTTCCGTAGAGCGCCTCGGCATCGGGCAGTACGGTAACGCCGACCCGCTCGAAATCCTGGTCGGAGAAACCGCTCTTGTCGCCCGCCCCGGCCTCGATGAAGACCTCGTGCCCGGCCTGAACCAGGTCGCCGCATGCGGCCGGCACCAGCGCCACGCGTCCTTCAAGGGTCTTTATCTCGCGGGGAATTCCGATTCGCATCCTTCAAGCTCCTTCAAAACTGCCAGAATAAAAAGGACCGATCGACGATCGGCCCGCCTTGGATTGGTAGGCGGGCGACCACACGTCTGTGCTTTCGAAGCGCCCTGCCCCTGAACGGAGAAATTATACATGTCCGACCCACGACATTTCCGCCTGCTGATCCTCGGATCCGGCCCCGCCGGCTACACCGCGGCCATCTACGCAGCCCGCGCCAACCTCGGCCCGGCGGTCATCACCGGTATCGAACAGGGCGGACAACTGACCACGACAACCGACGTGGAAAACTGGCCCGGAAGCTATCCCGACCTGCAGGGTCCGGAACTGATGCAGCAGATGGGGGCCCACGCCGAGGCCTTCGACACCGAGATCGTCTTCGACCATATTCACACCGCCGACCTGTCGAGCAAGCCCTACCGCCTCGAAGGCGACAGCGGCGTGTACACCTGCGACGCCCTGATCATCGCCACCGGCGCCTCCGCCCGCTACCTCGGCCTGCCGTCGGAAGAGGCCTTCAAGGGGCGCGGCGTTTCGGCCTGCGCAACCTGCGACGGCTTCTTCTACCGCGGCAAGCCGGTAGCGGTCATCGGCGGTGGCAACACGGCCGTCGAAGAAGCGCTGTATCTCGCCAACATCGCGAGCAAGGTCACCCTGGTGCACCGCCGCGAGGCGCTGCGCGCCGAGAAGATTCTGCAGGAACGTCTGTTCCAGAAGGAAGCCGAGGGCAAGATCGAGATCCGCTGGAACCACGTGCTCGACGAAGTGCTCGGCGACGACGACGGCGTGACCGGCATGCGCATCAAGCACGTGGGCAACGAAGCGACCAGCGACATCGACCTCGACGGCGTCTTCATCGCGATCGGGCACGATCCGAACACGAAAATCTTCGAAAGCCAGCTGGACATGAGCAACGGCTACATCCACATCAGGACCGGCCAGGACGGCATGGCCACGGCGACTTCCGTGCCGGGCGTCTTCGCCGCCGGCGACGTCGCCGACCACGTCTACCGCCAGGCCGTGACCTCGGCCGGATTCGGCTGCATGGCGGCACTCGACGCCGAGCGCTATCTTGACGAGCAACAGGACTGAATCGACCGCGCCCGAACGGGCCTGTTCGTCGTTCGACGAGGCCTGCTGGAACGGCCTGTGCGAAACCGGGCCCTTCGTCGACTGGCGGTTCTTGATCAGCGCCGAGGAAACCGGCTGTACCGGCGAGGCGACCGGCTGGTGC
>CAZSGS010000006.1:10203-16984 GCA_964606365.1 uncultured Wenzhouxiangella sp.
GCCCCGTCGCCTTGAGCGAGACCGAGAACGGCGAAACGCGATGCATCGCGCCGGCGTGGCTCAAGCACCACTCCCACGGCGAATTCGTTTTCGACTTCGCCTGGGCACAGGCCTCTCAGCGGGCCGGGATGCCCTGGTACCCCAAACTGTTGGTCGCCGCCCCCTTCACCCCGGTGACCGGCCCCAGGTTGCTCGGCAGCGAGCGGCATCCGGATGCCGCGCTCGCACTGGTCCGGCGCATGGAATCGCTGGTCGAGGAACTCGACCTGTGGTCGGCCGGCGTGAACTTCTGCAGCGCCGCCGATGCGCTCGTGCTGCGCGAAGCCGGCTGGCTGGAGCGCTTCGACTGGCAGTACCACTGGCGAAACGAAGGCTACCGCGATTTCGAGGACTTCCTCGCCCGGCTCAGGCGCAAACCGCGCAAGAACATCCGCGCCGAACGCCGGCGCGTGCACGACGCGGGCTGGCGCATTCGATGGCGCGACGGTTGCCAACTCGAACCGGCGGAACTCGACCTCGTGGATCGCTGCTACCAGACCACCTTCGCACTCTACGGCAACCTGCCCTCGCTCAACCGCGCCTTCTTCGAGCGCGCGGCGCTTCGTTTCGGCGGAGCGTTCCTTGTGTGCATCGCAACCAAGGACGGTGAGGACCTCGCCTGCGCGGTGTTCTGGCGCGATGCGACCCGGCTCTACGGCCGCTACTGGGGCAGCCTGGTCGAAACGCGCGACGTTCACTTCGAAACCTGCTACTACCAGGGCATCGACTACTGCATCGCCGAGGGCCTGGAGCGGTTCGAGCCCGGCGCGCAGGGCGAGCACAAGATTCGGCGCGGCTTCCTGCCGCAGAGAACGCGTTCGTTCCACCACATTCGCCACCCGGGGCTGCGCGAAGGCGTGGGCCGCTGGCTGCAAGCCGAAGCCGAGTTCCTCGAGCACCGCCGCGAGCAGCTCGATCAACTCGACCCCTTCAGGAAAGACTGATGCGCGGGCCCGTCGTCCCCAGGCTGGGTGATTCACCCGACAGCCCCTTCCCCGACCCGGCGGCGAATCCGCGCGAGGACGGCCTGCTGGCCTGGGGCGGTGACCTGCATCCGACGCGCCTGCTCAACGCCTACGCCCGGGGCATCTTCCCCTGGTACGAGGCACCGGGACCGGTCCTGTGGTGGTCACCCGAGCCGCGCGCGGTCATGCTGCCCGGCGGCATGCACCTTTCGAGACGTTTCAGGCGAACGCTGCGCCAGGGACGCTACCGGGTCGCCGCCGACCGGGCCTTCGACGAGGTGGTCGCCGCCTGCGCCGAACCGCGCGACGACCAGGACGGCACCTGGATCACGCCGCAAATGCGGGCCGCCTACGGTCGTCTCCACGCCATGGGGCATGCCCACAGCATCGAAATCCGCGACCCCGAGGGAGAAACGCTCATCGGCGGGGTCTACGGCGTGGCGATCGGCCGCATCTTCTTCGCCGAGTCCAAGTTCCATCGACGCCGCGACGCCTCCAAGCTCGCCCTGGCCGCGCTGATGCGCGCCCTCGGCGAGTGGGACTTCATGCTCTGCGACTGCCAGCTGTGGAACCCGCACCTCGAGCGCCTGGGCGTGCGCATGCTCACGGGCGAGCTGTTCCGGGCCGCCCTCGCCCGCGGGACGGTCGAAAGCGCGGCGATCGACGACTGGACCGCCGGGCTGGGGTCGATCGACTTCAGTCGCTGGTAGGCGAGAACAGGCGCTCAAGCGCTGCATCGCCGTCGCGCCCGCCGCGCTTCGATCGCGCCAGTTCGAGGGTGGCCAGCCCCAACTCGGAAAACAGGCGAGCCTGTCCATGCTCCAGCCCCCCCGCGGCCGACACCAGGCGGCGGCACGCCGCCTCGTCAGCGCGCTCGACCGGGCCGGTCAGGGCCTGTCGCGGCGAGGACTCCCGCAGGCCGTCGAGCGTGCCCTGCTGCAGGTCGCACAGGATTTCGGCGGCCTGCGCCGGGGACAGCCCCGCCCGATCGGCCAGGGCGCGTGCCAGCGCCTGGACCGTGACCAGGAAATTGCTCGCCGCGACCGTGGCCGCGTGCCAGGCGGCCTTGTCCCGCGCGGCGAAAGCCAGCCAGCGCCCGCCGGCGGCCTCGAATACCGATCTCAGATGTTCCAGCGCGTGCTCATCGCCCTCCGCCACGCACCAGGTTCCGGCGAAATGCCCGGCGGCGTGATCGGGATCGGCGAAGGCGCGAACCGGATGCACGGCCGCCGCCGGTGCGCCGGTAACTCTAAGGACCGAGGCTTCGATCGAGCCGGACAGGTGAAAGACCAGCCCCGGCCGGGCGGGAAGATCGCCGACCAACCCCTCGAGCGAATCGCCGAGCACGCCGTCGGGCAGCCCGAGCATCAGCCAGTCACCGTCGATGCGCTCATCGAGGCCTGCGGCCGGCTCCCCGGCACCGATGAAGGCGACCGCCCGGCGCGCGCTCTCGATGCTGCGATTGACGATCAGGCCCGGCCGGAGCCGCCCCGTGGCGAGCAGGCACCGGGCGACCGCGCCGCCGGCCCGACCGCAGCCGAGAACGTGAAGCCGCGGCCCACCCGTCATTCGTCGCCGGCCAGGTCTTCGGGGAGCGCTGGAACCCGGCCGGGGAAGCGGGCCAGGTATTCATCGAGGCGCTCCAGGCCTTCACGATAGTCACTGCCGACGAGCCCGGGCAGGATCAGGCCGACGTAGCGACCCACCAGGTCGAGGGCACCGAACTCAATTCGCATGCCCCAGCGCACTTCACGCCCGCCGTCGCCGTCAGCGACTTCCATCCAGGTCTCCGCCTCGCTGCCGCCGAGCTCCATCATCATGTCGACCCGCCGCGGCCGATCAACGCCGACGATCCACAGCCGACTGGCCTCCGCTTCGGCCGTCTCCTGCCAGACCAGCGTGGCGCCGACACCCTGCTCGGGTCCCTCCAGCCGCCAGGTCATTTCGGGATTGCGATCAAGCCAGGGCGCCCACTGGGTGAAATGGCGAAGATCGCCTAGGACTTCGAAGACCACCTCGCGGGGGTGATCGACGACACGCTCGCGCTCGATCACGACCGTGGTCGGCAGCAGGAAGCCGATGACGATCAGGGCCACGATCAGGGCCAGCAATACGCCAAACAGTTTTCTTATCATGCGAATCTCCCGATCCTTGCCTTGCCCGGCAAAGCCGTGGTTACGGCCAGCGGTGGTCGTCACGGCTGTCGTGACGCTTGTCTTGAAGATCGTCGTGAACTTGGCCGCGACGACCGTCACGATCGTCGTCCTGGTCGTCTCCGTCCGGCTCGTCGAACATTGCCTCGAATTCCTCCTCCCACTCCCAGTCGTAGCGTTTGACCGGGGGAAGGTCCTGGTCGCGAAAGACGAAGGCGAGCAGCACGCCGATGATCATGCCGCTGGCGTGCAGCTCCCAGCTGGTGTCACCGTTGACCGGCAGCGCCCCCCACAGCATCGAGCCGTAGAGAAACCAGACCATGAGCGAGACACCCACCGACCGCAGGTCCCGCTTGAGGATGCCCGAGACGAAGACGAAGGCGAGAATGCCGTAAACCAGGCCACTGGCGCCGATGTGCAGGCTCGGGCGCCCGACGACCCAGGCGACCGCCGCGCTGCCGACGTAGACGATCGGCAATGCCTTGAGCGCCGAATTGGGATAGAGGAACAGCATCGCCACCCCGCCGATGAACAACGGCACGGTATTCGAGGCGATATGCCCCAGGTGGGCGTGCAGCAGGGGCGTGGTGGCCAGGCCCAGCAGACCCACGCCCTCGCGCGGGCGCAGGCCGAAGCGCGCGAGATCGAGCGCCGTCAGGGTATCGAACAGGAATACCGCCCACATGACGGCCACGAATCCGGCCGTCAAGCGCATGGCGAGCCAGAAATTGCGCTGCGCGCGCTCCGAGCCGGCGTAGTCGGGATCGGGACGATGCAGGTGCATCAGGAAGCGCTGCCCTGCGGCAGTGCGCCGGCGACGAGGGCATGACAGCGGCGGCGCAGCTCGCCGATATCCTCGGTGGCCAGCCCGGCCGTCTCCTGCGGCGCGTGCACGACCAGGCGCACGCGACCGGGGCGGATGCGCAGGCTCTTCGCCGGGAGGATATCGCGGGTACCGATGACGGTCACCGGCAGGACCGGCAGCTGCTGGTCGACCGCCACCCGAAAGGCACCCTTCTTGAAGGGCAGCAGTTCGCCGGTCAGGCTGCGCGTTCCCTCGGCGAAAAACATCAGGCCGGTACCCGGCTCGAGTCGGCCGACGGCGCGATTGATGGCCGTTCTGGCCTGGTCGGGATCGGTTCGATTGATGAAGATATGGCCGATGGCGCGGCAACCGGCCGCCACGAAGGGAATGCGACTGAGCTCGGCCTTGGCCACCCAGCGCAGGTCGAGGCCGATCCAGCCGTAGATCACCGGGATGTCGAACTGGCTCTGGTGATTGGCCACGACGACGTAGCTCTGCGCGGGGTCGATCCGGTCGAGCCCTTCGACCGCCACGCGAACCGGCGCCAGGCAGGCCAGGATGCGGCCCCAGGTCACCGCCACACGGAGATTCGCCAGACGCGGTGATACCAGCAAGGCCAGGGGCACGGCGGCCAGTGCGCAAACCAGCGTGACCAGGGCCGCCAGGGGAATGTAGATCAGCCACTGGTAGAGCGGGTAGAGATTCAGCCAGATCGGCTGATGCGTGGAGTCGGAAGTGCTCATGGCTTTCAATGCTACACAAAAAAGGGGCGCCCGAAGACGCCCCTGTCCGTGACGGTCACGGCTTGGCGCAGCGAGCTCAGGCCGCCTCGGCGGACTGGCGCTCCTTGCCCTCGATGGCGCGGGCGTCACCGCTGCCGATCTCGATCTTGCGCGGCTTCATCCGCTCGGGCAGTTCGCGCTGCAGTTCGACGTGCAGAAGGCCGTTCTCGAGGTCGGCACCAGCAACCTTGACGTGATCGGCGAGCTGGAAGCGCCGCTCGAATGAACGGTTGGCGATCCCGCGATAGAGAAACTCGCGATCACCGCCTTCGTCGTCGGCCGTTTCGACCTTGCTGCCGTGCACGGTCAGCGTGTTCTGCTCGGAAACGATCTCGAGTTCGTCGCGGCTGAAGCCCGCCACCGCCATGGTAATGCGGTAACGATCCTCGCCCAGCGACTCGATGTTGTAGGGCGGGTAGCCGTTGCTGTCCACGCGCGAGGCGTTGGAAAGCATGTCGGCCATGCGGTCGAAGCCAATAGCCGTGCGGTACAGGGGAGAGAGATCAAACGTCGTCATAACCGTATCCTCCTAATGAAGCAATCGGTGTTTCACTTGGTGCCCGCCTGTATCAGGCCGGGCTCGGTGAGACCCCTTGCGGCGGTCTCGCTAGGATAAGTAGGTATCGGCGGGGGCGGTTTCAAGGGGGAACGAAGGCGACGTAGGCCGCGGTCGCATCCGCGACGGACGACCTTTCGGGCCTGAACACGCGTAGCTACATGTGAACCAGGCGAGGTTTCAAGCTTGTACACACGTAGCTACGCGTGTTCAGGTCTGAATCGTCGTCCGTCGGGGACGCGGCCCCGACCTGCGCGGACCTCGATCAGCCCTGCGGTGGTGCCCCGTAATCGACATCGACCACCTCGAGGAGCCGATCGCCGGTGGGCGTATGCACGCTCACCTCCTCGCCCACCGTCTTGCCCAGCAGCGCCCGGGCGACGGGAGAGTCGACCGAGATCCAGCCCTGTCCGGCATCGGTCTCGTCGGCGCCCACGATGCGGTAGCGCACTTCACGCCCACCGTACTCGGCCAGGGTCACGGTGGCTCCGAAGAAGACCTTGCCCGGGTTGTCGCTGCGCGGCGGCACCGGCCTGACTTCGTCGAGCCGCTTGCGCAGGTAGCGCACCCGTCGATCGATCTCGCGCAGCTGCTTCTTGCGGTAGATGTACTCCGCGTTCTCAGAGCGGTCGCCCTCGGCAGCGGCGGCTTTCAGTGCCCGCGTGACCTCGGGGCGCTTGCCCTCCCACAGGTGCCTGAGTTCGTCCTGCAGCTGGCGGAACCCGCCCGGCGTGATGTGGCGGCTGCGCGCCAGAACTACAGCCCTCCGCGCGTGAGCTTGACCGGATCGAGGAGCTTCTCGAGCTCCTCGCGCGACAGATCGGTCATTTCGGCGGCCACATCGAGGATGGGACGCCCCTCCGCATAGGCTTTCTTGGCCGCGGCCGCGCCCTTTTCATAGCCGATGACGGGGTTGAGGGCCGTAACCAGGATCGGATTGCGCGACAACGCCTCGTCGAGGTTGTCCTCGCGCACCTTGAAGCTGGCAATGGCCCGCTCGGCAAGCAGGCGCGAGGCATTGCCGAGAATGGTCAGGCTGTCGAGCAGGGTCGCGGCGACGACCGGCAGCATCACGTTGAGCTGAAAGTTGCCCGCCTGGCCCGCCACGGTAATGGTGCTGTCGTTGCCAATCACCTGGGCGCTGAGCATGTTTACGGATTCCTCAATTACAGGATTGACCTTGCCGGGCATGATGGACGAGCCGGGCTGAAGGGCCGCTAACTGCAGGTCGCCGAGGCCGCTGTTGGGGCCGGAATTCATCCAGCGCAAATCGTTGGCGATCTTCATCAAGGCGACGGCGAGCGTCTTGAGCTGGCCGGACAATTCCACCGCGGCGTCCTGGCTGGCAATCCCCTCGAACTTGTTGTCGGCCGAAGCGAACTCGAAACCGGTCGACTTCGCCAGCCGCGCGGCAAACCGGCGGCCGAATTCCTCGTGCGCATTGATGCCGGTGCCGACGGCGGTGCCGCCCTGCGGCAGGT
>CAZSGS010000006.1:16994-19941 GCA_964606365.1 uncultured Wenzhouxiangella sp.
GCATGCGCGAGAGCGCGTCGCGGATGCGCTGCTCGGCGCTGTCGATCTGCGACGCCCACGTCGCCAGCTCCTGGCCCAGGGTCACCGGCATGGCGTCCATCAGGTGCGTGCGACCGGTCTTGGCCACCTCGGCCAGGGCCTCGGAACGCTTGCGCAGGGTGCTCTGGAGGTTGTGCAGGGCCGGCAGCAGGTGCTCGGCGGCCGTCAGGCAGGCGCTGACCTGGATCGCGGTCGGGATCACGTCGTTGGAACTCTGGCCCATGTTCACGTGATCGTTCGGGTGGATGCCGAGCTCGCCCTGCGGGTCGGCCAGGTGGGCGATGACCTCGTTGGCGTTCATGTTCGAACTCGTTCCCGAACCGGTCTGGTAGACGTCCACGGGGAAGTGCTCGTCCACTTCATTGCCGGCCACGGCGCCCGCCGCCCGGACGATCGCCGCGGCGCGATCGGCGTCGAGGAGTTGCAGTTCCGCGTTGGCCTCGGCACAGGCGGCCTTGATCAGGCCCAGGGCCCGGATGAACGGCGCCGGCATGCGTTGGCCGCTGATCGGGAAGTTGTTGACGGCGCGCTGCGTCTGCGCGCCCCAAAGGGCGTCGGCGGGCACATGGAGTTCGCCCATGCTGTCTTTCTCGGTTCGGTAGTCGCTCATGACTTCGGGTCCGGTTTGCGCGATGTTCAAAGCCGCAATTATAACCGCCTGCCGCAGCCATTCCGCTGCCATCAGGCGACCGACATGAGATACTTCGCGTCATGATGGAAAAGCTGATCGCTTCGCTGCGCATCGCCGCGGCCGGCATGCTGCTGGCCGCCAACTCGGTGGTCCACATCCTTCCCCTGCTGGTCGTTGCGCTGGTCAAGCTGGTGGTGCGCTGGGCACCGGTCACCGGCGCGTGCAATCGCGTCCTGGCGGCCCTCGCGGCAAGCTGGATCGGCTTCAATTCCTGGCTGTTCGACCAATGGACGTCGACGCGAATCACCGTCGAAGGCCTGCCCGAAATAGACATGCAGGCCCAGGTGCTGGTCGTGTGCAACCACCAGAGCTGGGTCGATATCCCGGTCCTCCAGAAGCTGTTCAACCGCCGCCTGCCGCTGCTTCGCTTCTTTCTCAAGAGCCAGCTGATCTGGGTGCCGCTTCTGGGCCTCGCCTGGTGGGCGCTGGACTTTCCCTTCATGAAGCGCTACACCCGCGCCCAGATCGAGCGCCGCCCGGAACTGGCCGGGCGCGACATCGACGCCACGCGACGCGCCTGCCGCAAGTTTCGCGACATCCCGGTGGCCATCGTCAACTTCGTCGAGGGCACGCGCTTCACGCCGGACAAGCACGCCGCGCAGGCGTCGCCCCACGACAACCTGCTCAAGCCCCGGGCCGGCGGCATGGCGTTCACGCTCGACGCCATGGGCGACGCACTCGCAACCCTGATCGACGTCACCATTGCCTACCCCGACGGCCGACCCAGCCTGGCCGACCTGTTCGCCAACCGGGTCGGCACGATCCGCGTCCAGGTCCGCCGCCTCCCCATTCCCGATCGTTTCCGCGGCGGCGACTACCAGAACGATCCGGACTTCCGGGCCGGAATTCAGCAGTGGGTCAACCAGCTATGGCGCGACAAGGACGAGCGTCTCAATACCCTGCTTGCACCCTCCGGCAACGATTGAGGATCAGGCCTTGCGCGGTGGCCGCGGGGGGGCAAGAATGGCGGCTCACCCGCTTCAATCGAGTGACACACATGCGCACGCACCTCCTGATCCCCCTGCTCGCCCTGTTGCCGGCTGCCAGCGCCTTCGCCCAGCCCGATGCCGACGCGTGGCACGCCTACATCGACGAGCGCGCCGCCACGCTGCAGGACCGGGTGGTCGAATGGCGTCGGCATTTTCACGCCCATCCGGAATTGTCCAATCGCGAGTTCGACACGGCCGAGACCGTGGCCGAGTTCCTGCGCTCGCTCGACATGGAGGTGAGCACCGGCATCGCCCATACCGGCGTGGTGGGCATCCTGCGCGGCGGCCGGGAGGGGCCGGTGGTGGGCCTGCGCGCGGACATGGATGCCCTGCCCGTTCCCGCCCGCGCCGAGCTGCCCTTCTCGCCGGACGTGACCAGTGAATACCTGGGCGAGGAGGTGCCCGTCTCCCACGCCTGCGGTCACGACTCGCACATGGCGATGCTGATGGGGGTGGCGCAGATGCTGGCCGAGCGTCGCGACGAGCTGCCCGGTACGATCAAGTTCATCTTCCAGCCAGCCGAGGAAGGCACGCCGCCGGGCGAAGACGGCGGCGCCGAGATGATGGTCGCCGAAGGCGTGCTAAGCGACCCGGACGTCGATGTGATTTTCGGCCAGCACATCTGGGCGCCCGCCCCCGCCGGCCA
The DNA here is from genome assembly GCA_964606365.1 of uncultured Wenzhouxiangella sp. Taxonomy (GTDB): domain Bacteria; phylum Pseudomonadota; class Gammaproteobacteria; order Xanthomonadales; family Wenzhouxiangellaceae; genus Wenzhouxiangella. The sequence goes on from CAZSGS010000006.1 coordinate 19,360, forward strand.
GATCGGCTACCGCCCGGCCGGCACCATGGCCGCCTCCGACCAGTTCACCATCACCGTGCACGGCAAACAGACGCACGGCTCGACGCCCTGGACCGGCGTCGATCCGATCACCACCGCGTCACAGATCGTGCTCGGCCTCAACACCGTCGTCAGCCGCCAGACCGAGCTGACCAAGGCGGCCGCGGTGATTTCCGTTGGAAGGGTGCGCGCCGGGGTGCGCAACAACATCATCCCCGAGGAAGCCGAGCTGATCGGCACCATCCGCACGCTCGATCCGGCCATGCGGGACAAGATCCACGCCGACATCCGGCGCACGGCCGAGCACATCGCCGCCAGCCAGGGCGCCGAAGTCACCGTCGACATCGAGCGCGGCTACCCGGTGACCTACAACGACCCCGAACTGACCGAGGCCATGGCGCCCAGTCTGCAAAGAGTGGCCGGCGAGAAGGCCGTGCGTATCGATGCCCTGACCGCCGCGGAGGATTTTTCCTACTTCCAGCGCGACGTGCCGGGCCTGTACTTCTTCCTCGGCGCCGCACCCGACGACATCCCGCTCGAGGAGGTCGCGCCGCACCACACGCC
>CAZSGS010000007.1:0-19842 GCA_964606365.1 uncultured Wenzhouxiangella sp.
TTCAAGGCGCGTCGCGTGCACGTCATCGGCGCCGGCGTCATGGGCGGCGACATTGCCGCATGGTGCGCTTCCCGCGGCCTGGAGGTCACCCTGCAGGATCGCGAAATGAAATACATCGAGCCCGCGCTCAAGCGCGCCGCCAAGCTGTTCAAACGCAAACTCAAGACGCCCACGGCCGTGGCGGCGGCCAGGGACCGACTGATTGCCGATGTCGAAGGCAAGGGCGTGGCCCAGGCCGACGTCATCATCGAAGCGATCTTCGAGGACCGCGACGCCAAGCGTGAGCTGTTCGCGAAGGTCAACAAGGACGCCTCGCGCGATGCGATTGTCGCGACCAATACCTCGGCCATTCCGCTGGCGGAGCTCGCCGACGTACTGGATGACCCCTCGCGCCTGATCGGCCTTCACTTCTTCAATCCGGTGGCCAAGATGCCCCTGGTCGAAGTGGTATACGACCCCGGGCTGACCAATGCCGGTCGCGTCAACGACGGCTCGAGCTTCGCCACGCAGATCGGCAAGTACGCCCTGCCGGTGACCTCCACGCCGGGCTTTCTCGTCAACCGGGTGCTCGGACCCTACATGCGCAACGCCATGAAGATGCACCGCGAGGGCATTCCGAAGGAAGCGCTCGACAAGGCGGCCGAACAGTTCGGCATGCCCATGGGGCCGGTCGAACTGGCCGATACCGTCGGCCTCGACGTCGGTCTGGGCGTGATCAAGACCCTGATGGGCGACGACGCCGGCGAGGATCGCAAGGTACTCGAGCAAATGGTCGAAGCCGGCAAGCTGGGCAAGAAATCCGGCGAGGGCTTCTACCGCTGGAAGGACGGCAAGCCGCAGCGCGAAGACGATGCGCACAGGGGCCATGACCTCGACAAGCTTGCCCAGCAGCTGATGCAGCCGTATTTCGACGAGTGCCGGTCGTGTCTGGCCGACAAGGTCGTCGAAGACGCCGACCTGCTCGATGCCGGCATGATCTTCGGCACCGGGTTTGCACCGTTCCGGGGCGGCCCGATGCACTACCTCGAATCAGCCCAAGCCGACAAGGAGGCGTCCTGATGCCCGACAAGAACCTGCGCCGAATCGCCATTGTCGGCGGCAGCCGCATTCCGTTCTGCCGCTCCGGCAGCTTGTACGCGGACCAGACCAACCTGGACATGCTCACCGCCGCCTTCCGCGGCGTGGTCGATCGTTACGGTCTTTCGGGCAAGAAACTCGATCAGGTGATCGCCGGCGCCGTCACCACCCACTCCAAGGACTGGAACCTGGCGCGAGAGGCCGTCCTTTCCACCGATCTCTCGCCGCTGACCCCGGCAGTCACGATGCAACAGGCCTGTGGCACCAGCCTTCAGGCCGCGCTGCTCGCCGGCAGCCAGATCGCCTCGGGCGAGATCGAATGCGCGCTCATCGGCGGCACCGACACCACATCGGACGTCCCGATCGTGTTCAAGCGTCGCTTCGCCCAGCGCCTGATGCAGCTCAACAAGGCCAAGACGTTCGGGCAACGCCTGAAAGCCTTCAAGGGCTTCAGCCTTTCCGAACTGGCGCCGCAGCCGCCGCGCAATTCCGAACCGCGCACCGGGCTGTCGATGGGGCAGCACTGTGAACGCATGGCGCGCGCGTGGAACATCACGCGCAAGGAACAGGACGAGCTGGCGCTCGATTCACACCAGAAGGCGGCCGAGGCCTGGGAATCGGGGTTCTTCGACGATCTGGTCAAGGCGCACAACGGCGTCATCCGCGACAACATCGTGCGGCCCGATTCCACCCTGGAGAAACTCTCGAGCCTCAAGCCGGCTTTCGACCGTTCCAGGCACGGCACGCTGACGGCCGGTAATTCCACCACCCTGTCCGACGGCGCGGCCGCCGTGCTGCTGGCTTCAGAGGAATGGGTTCGTGAACACGACCTGCCGGTGCTCGCATGGCTGACGCATTCGCGGACCGCCGCGGTCGACTACGTCGACGGTGACGAGGGCCTTCTGATGGCTCCCACGGTCGCCGTTGCCGAAATGCTGCAGCGCGCTGATCTGAAGCTGCAGGATTTCGACTTCTACGAAATCCACGAAGCCTTCGCCGCACAGGTGCTGTGCACGCTCAAGGCCTGGGAAAGCGAGAGCTACTGCACCGAACGACTCGGCCTCGATGGCGCGCTCGGCAGCATCGACCGCAGCCGTATGAACGTCCACGGCGGCTCGGTCGCAATCGGCCATCCCTTCGCCGCGACCGGCGCACGCATCGTCTCGACCCTGGCCCACATCCTAGAGAAGGCGGGCTCGGGTCGCGGCTTGATATCCATCTGCACCGCCGGCGGGATGGGCGTGGCGGCGATTCTCGAGCGCGACAACAACGGCTCCGGCCGCGGCGCGCCGAAGACGTCGACGAAGAAGTCGACGCGCAAGAAGTCAACCAAGAAGAAATCGAGCAAGAAGACGGGCAAGAAGAAAGCCGCTCACAAGCGTGAAGCGCCTTCCACGCAGTCCGGCGACTCGAGCGCGGACCAGTCGAGCTGAAGGGCCGAAGACAGCCCCTGACCGCCGCCCTGCTGTTCCAGGGCGGCCTGGTCTTGCTGGCGCTGGCCCTGGCATGGCTGTTCGGGCTGCAACCGTGGCTGGATATCGACCCGTCATGGTCGGCCCTGGGCTTGTCCTTGCTCGCCACCCTGCCCCTGGCGGCCGGCCTGCTGGCATTGCCGGCGGGTCGCTGGCGCTGGGCGGACGAGCTCACCCGCCTCGTGCGACGCTTTGTCACCTTGCTTTTCCGCCGTGCCCGGCCCGGCGCGGTCGTGCTGGTCTCGGCGCTGGCCGGAATCGGCGAAGAACTGCTCTTCCGCGGCGTCGTCCAGGCCGGACTGGTGGCGTGGTGGACCCCCGCAACCGGCATCATCGTCGCCTCGCTGCTGTTCGGATTCGCCCACGCCCTGACGCTGAGCTACCTGCTTCTGGCGACGCTGATGGGGCTCTACCTGGGGCTGCTCTATCACTGGACCGGCAACCTGCTGGTCCCGATCATCGTCCACGCAATCTACGACTGGGTCGCGATCCATTACTACCTTCGCCGCCCGCGGGCAAACCCCTGAATGGCACGGTGGGGGCGTACGCGTCCGATGGGTTAACATAACCGCCAGACTCGAGGGGAGGATCCCGCATGGAGCGCATCGGCCGCTACCGGATCGAACGTGAGCTCGGGCGAGGCTCGATGTCGATCGTGTACGAGGCCTTCGACCCGCACATCAACCGCCGCCTGGCGGTCAAGGTCCTGCGCGAGCGCTACGCGCGCGACCTCAAGAGCCGCCAGCGCTTCCTGCGCGAGGCCCGCTCGGCGGGCGGGCTCAGTCACGCCAATATCGTCACCGTATTCGACGTCGGCCAGCACGAGGGCCTGCCTTTCCTGGTCATGGAGCGGCTCAAGGGCCAGAGCCTGGAAGAGTACCTCGACGAGGGCGGGCGCCTGAGCGTCCACGAAATCCTCTCCATCGGCATCCAGCTTGCCGGGGCGCTCGACTATGCCCACGGCCGCGATGTCATCCACCGCGACGTCAAGCCGTCCAATATCTACTTCGACCAGGAATCCGGCCTCGTCAAACTGGTGGACTTCGGTATCGCCGCTATCAACGACCGAACCGGGACCGGCGGCGACGATGTCGAAACCATCGCCGGCACGCCGAAGTACATGTCCCCCGAACAGATCCAGGGCGGCGAGCTCGACGGCCGGGCCGACCTCTACGCGCTCGGGGTGGTGCTCTACCGGCTGCTGTCCGGACGGGTGCCCTTCGATGCAGACTCCATCGGCGCGCTGATCCACCAGATCGTGCACCGACCGCCGGCGCGTCTCCAGCCGCGTGACGACCGCACGCCGATCGACCTGATCGACCTGGTGCATCGTCTCCTCGCCAAGGATCCCGAATCGAGATCGTCCAGCGGCGCCCTGCTGCTGGAGGAGTTGCAGGAGATCCGGGCCGACCTCGACCGCGGCCTGCTCAACACCGTGCGTCGCCAGCCCGGAGACTGGCGCTGGCTGGCTGCGCTTTCCCTGGCGCTGATTGTCGTGCTCGGTGGCGGCCTGACCTGGGTCTACCACAGTCAGACCGAGGCGATGGAGGAGTCCACCTACGGCTACGGCGACGCGCTGGCCAGCGTGATCGCCCGCGAAACGGCGGAAGCGCTGCTGCTCGACGACACGACGGCGCTATCCAACCTGGTTTCGGACTTTTCCGTCAATCCACGCATCACCTACCTGCACATCAGCGCCCGAGACGGGCGGGTCCAGGCGAGCACCGACCCTTTTCTTCAGGGAGAACCGCGACCCGAGCCCGGTCGAGCCTCCATCGAGCGCGAGCAAGGTGGCGTGCGCCTGCTATCCAGGGAGGACGGCAACCTCGAGTTCCAGACGCCGATTCGCTTCCAGGCCCGGCGAATCGGCGAGGTCCAGCTGGGAATCGACGGCGCTCAGCTCCAATCGGCCGCCCGCACCACGCTGACCATGCTCGCGCTGGTCTTTGCCGTGACCCTGATCGTGGTCGGAAGCGGCTTCAGCCTGCTGGTCCGGCGTCAGCAACGCTCGATCCAGCGCGCCAGCCGCGGGCTGCAGCGAATCGCTCGCGGGCAATACGATACCCGGCTCGAGACCGACCGCCAGGATGTCTTCGCGCCCTTGTTCCAGGGGTTCAACGACATGGCCAATCGACTCGAGGAACGGCACGGTTACCTGCAGTACAAACCGGCCCAGCAGCCGCTTCCGGATTTCGACGAGCACGACGATCTCGATACCGAGGAAACGATGGAAATGGAATCGCCGGCTGCAGACTCCAATATCCTGCCGCTTTCCGAACGCAAGAACTCGGGCAGCGGTCGCGGCGGCGACTGACTCAGTCGTCGTCCAGGCTGCGCAATTCGCGTTGCGCGCGGCGCGCCCGCTCCAGGTAGCGGATGGCGGGCTCGAACTCGGGATCGAGGCGCACAACCCGGTCCCAGAGCTCGACCGCGCGATCGACGCGCTGATCGCGCCACGCGGTCAGCGCATCGCCATGGTAGTGCTCGCCCAGGACGCTTTCGACACGCTCGAGCCGCTGCCGATGCGTTTCTCTCAGGTCGTCATCGAGATCGCGCGCGAGCAATAGCGCGTCGAAGGCCTGGGCGTGCTCTCCCCGCACCAGGGCCCGTTCGGCCTCACCGAGCGCAAGCCGCGAATCGACGTGGTTGCGCTGACGCACGAACTCACCGGACTCGGCCACCGCGCCCAACCAGGGCAAGGCCTGATTGAGTACCTTCCTCGCCCGCTCCGGATCGTCCTCTCGACAGGCGGCCCGGGACAGGGCGACCGAAGACCGCGCCAGCAGGGCACGATCGGCCTCGCGCAGCTTGCCCGCCCGGGCGGCACTCAGCAACAGCGCATAGGCCTGGCTGAAACGTTCGCGCTCGATCATGCTGGCCGCCGTCTCGCCGAGCTCGACGTTGCCTTCGGGTTCGGGCGCCTGCCCGGATTCCGCCGGCGCCTCGTCCCCCGCGGCATCGGGCCGCACCGACGGCGCGCTGGGCACGCGAATGCGCTGCCCCGGCCGCAGCAGACGCGGGACGTCGATATCGTTGAGCCGGGCGAGGGAATAGAAAAGCAGTTCGTTGTCGATCGTACGCCCGGCGATGGCCGAAAGACTGTCGCCCGCCCGGACCTCGATCTCCTCGAAGGACTCGCCCAGCAACTCCTCCGGCGGCTGGCGGATCTGCGCCAACAGCAGCCGGGCAGTCGCATTACCGGGATCCTCGGCCACGATACCTGCAAGCATTTCCTCGGCGCGCTCCTCGGCGCCGTCCTGGAGCAGTGTCATGGCAAGCCCGATTGAGTCGGTCATTACCACTTGCCCGGCACCGGTGTCGCGACCGGCATCCGCCGACTCCTCGGCCTCGCGCTCGAACGGCCACAGCTGGCAGCCCGCGACGAGCAGGCAGATCGACCCGAGCATCGGCCAGCGGATACACGGCGACACGATCGGAGAACTCGGTGGCTTCAGCGGCATGATGATGTCAGTTTAGCGCAGTGTGCGGATCAGTCTGCCAGCATCGAAGGCAGCACGAGACTCAGGTCCGGCCACCAGGTGATGATCAGCAGCGCCAGCAGGAGGATGCCGAGGAAAGGCAGGGTGGCGCGATACACGGTCAGGATGTCGCGTTCGAAGCGGTGGCTGGCCAGGAACAGGTTGATACCGACCGGCGGCGTGCAGTAGCCGATCTGAAGATTGGCGAGGAAGACGATTCCCAGGTGGACCGGGTCCACGCCGAAGGCCATGGCCACCGGAATGACCAGTGGCGCGAGGATGACCAGCGCGGCGAAGATGTCGAGCAGCATCCCGGCGACCAGGAGCATCACGTTGACGGCCAGCAGGAAGACCAACTGGCTGTCGATGAGGGGCTCGACCCATTCGAAAAGGCGCTGCGGAACGCCGGCGTCGATCATGACATTGGTCGAAGCCATCGACATCCCGAGCACGATCAGGATGGCGGCCACCAGTACCATGGCCTCGGTGACGATCTCCGGCACCCGCGCAAACCGGATCTCCCGGCGCACCAGCACGAGGCTGACGAGCACCCAGGCCGCCGTCACCACGGCCGCTTCCACCACCAGCAGCCAACCGGAGTAGATTCCGCCGAGCACCACGAAGGGCAGCGGGAGCTCCCACGCATTGTCGCGCAGCGAGCGACCGATCGCTTGCCGCGGCCGCTCGTCGCGCGGCAGGCCGCGATGAATCCAGGCCGCGTAGCCCCCCATCATGGCGAGCATCAGCACGCCCGGCAGCAGGCCCGCGAGAAAAAGGTCGTCGACGCTGATGCCGGCCCGCGGCGCGACCTGCTGGGCGACCACCGCATACAGGATCAACGGCAGCGAGGGCGCAAACAGCACACCCAGGCTCGAACCGGCGGTGACCATGCCGAGGCTGAAGCGCTGCGGATAGCCGCCTTGAACCAGCGCGGGCAGCAGCAGGCTGCCGAGGGCGACGACCGTGATCCCAGACGCGCCGGTAAAGGCCGTCATCAGGGAGCAGAGGACGAGCGCCAGAATCGCCAGGCCGCCGGGCATCCAGCCCAGGGCCGAACGCGTCAACTCGACCAGGCGCTGGGGCGCATTGCTGTGAGCCAGCAACACCCCGGCGAAGGTAAACAGCGGCAGGGCAACCAGCACCGGCAGCTCGCCGATACGAACGAACTCCATGCTGGCAATCACCGGATCGAGTCCGGCACGCCAGTACCCGGCCAGCGCGCCGGCCGCGATCACCGCAAACAGCGGCATGCCGACGAGCGCGAGAACCAGCAGGATGACGAGCATCATCGGCGCTCTCCATGACCGTGCAGGGGCAACACCTCAACCGAAGGCGGCGCGACCGCCCAGGCCAGGAAGCGGGCCGCCATCAGGCCGAAGCCGATGGGAACGATGGCCTGCACTGCCCAGCTCGGAACGTCGAGAAAGGCCACCGCCTGGAACTCGTACTCGAGGGCGACGACGTCGAGGCTGGTCCATGTCAGGGCGAGGCAGACCAGCGCGGTAGCGCCGAATACGCCTCGCCTGAGCCAGATCACGCCACGGGGCGGCAGCCAGCGCTCCGCCAGGTCGATTCGGATATGGCGCAGGCGCCCCGTTGCGACCACGCCACCCACCATGGCCAGCCACAGCACGATCGCCCGCATGGCGCCGTCGGCCCAGGGCAAGGCCATGCCCGCCAGGTTGCGGAACCCGATCTGGGCGAGGCCGAGCACGACGAGCCCCAGCAACAGCGCCGTCAACATGCCGGCCTCGAGCCCGCGGAGGACGCGCGCGGCCGTATCGCTATCCGCGCGTTGCTCAGTCTTCGGCACGTATCCGCTCCAGCGCCGATTCGAGGCGATCGAGATGCGGTAACTCGAAGCTGCCGTCTTCCACGGCGTCGCGTCGTATCCGGTGCGCGAGATCATGCCAGAAGGCGACCAGCTCGGGCTCGGGCTCGGTCACCCGGACACCCCGGTCGGAGAGCGCCTGCATGGCCTCCCTGTTGTCCTTGAAGTTGTCGTCTTCGATCCGTTCGAGCGTGGCGGCGAGTTCCTCGAGCAGAATCGCCCGATCATCCTCGCCGACGCGCGCGAGCGCGCGCTGGTCGAACCCGATCGTTCCGGCGGTCATCAGCAGCGGCATATCGAGCATGGTCTCGGCCCTGGTATGCCATTGCAGGATGATCGTCGCCGAGGGCGTGCTGGCGAAGGTGTTGACCGCGCCGGTCTGCAGGGCCGTGTACACCTCGGCCAGGGGCAGGGGCACCGGGGACGCGCCGGCCTTTTCGAGCGTGTGCTGCGACAAACGATCTCCGCTGGGCACCCACACCCGGTAGGCGCTGCCGAGCGCTTCGGGATCGGCACTCGGCAGTTCGCGGTCGCTGAACAGGTACGCGAAACCGCCGAGGCTGATTCCGGGCGCAACGATACCCTCCGCTTCCAGGGCCCCGAGCACCAGCGGATCGAAAGTCTCGCGCAGGCTCCTGACCTCTTCTGCGTTGCGAAACACGAAGGGCATCGAGTAGAGATTGGCCGCCGGCGCCACGGAAGCCAACTCACCCAGGGTGAACGACCCGCCGTGCATCTGACCCAGACGCATGCGGCGAAGCACGGCCCGGGCATCGCCCATGACGCCGCCCGGGTAGAAGCGCAAGCGAACGGCGCCGTCGGTCCGCTCCTCGATCCGCTCGGCGGTCGCGCGCATGCGCTCCATCCAGTTCGAGCCATCCGGCGCGAAAGTCGCCAGCTTCAGCTCGGTCGCTTCCGAAATCGTTGCCAGCAGCATCAAGGTCACCGCCAGCGCGGCAAGCGTCAGTCGTCTCATCAGTCGAAAATCCTCTCGGTCTGGTCCAGCAACACCCTCGCCCGCTGCCGGGCGACGGCGTTGGCAAGGCGGTACTCGGGCGCCTCGACATCGCTTTCGACCACCCGCCGGAGCGCGGCGACGAACATCTCGCGGTCGAAGAGCAGGCGCGCATAGTGGTCGGCGAGCATGACGTCAACCAGCAGGTTTCGTCCATCGGATACGCTTCGCGCCCGTTCGAAATGCTCCAGGGCCAGGTCGGGGCGTCCGCCGGCGGCCGGCGGTCGCTGGGAATGCAGCACGGCCAGGTACAACCAGGCCGCACCGTCGTCGTGCTCGGGTGCGGTACCCACCACCCAGTCGAGCAAAGCCTGGGCGCGCGGCAGGTCGGCCAGGGCGGCGTAGTCGTCGGAATGGCTGTCGATCCAGCCCACCCAGTTGGTCGCCAGCACGTACGCGGCCTCGAGATGCGCCTGTTCCAGCCCCTCGACTCGCTGCTCGAATTCGTCGAACGGTACGTCCTGAAGATTGCACAAGCGTGAAGATTGAAGACAGGCGCCGGAGCGGGCATGATCCAGCGCCCGGGTCGTCAATCGGCGCGCCGAGGCCTCCTCGCCGCCGAACAATGTCGCGTAGGTCCCGGTCAGGCGGGCCGTCGTCAGGTACAGCCCCCCGTCATCGGGATTGGACTGCAGACGCGCTTCCAGCAAGAGCAGGTAGGCAGGCATTGCGTCGGCCACGGTGGCCGGATCGTCGTAGTGCCGAATGGCCGTCTCCAGATCACCGGCCAGCCGCGCGGTCTGCCGCTCCACGACGGCCGAACAGCCGGCCAGGGCGATCAGCAGCAGGACAGTGAGCGAGCGGCACATCATGGCGCGCGAACGACCAGACCCGCCGCCTCGACGGTGTTCTGCATCAGGGTGGCCACCGTCATCGGCCCGACACCACCGGGCACCGGTGAAATCCAGCCGGCACGCTGCGACGCAGCCTCGAAATCGATATCGCCGTGCAGCTTGCCGTGTGCATCGCGGTTGATGCCGATATCGACGACGACTGCGCCCTCGGTGATCCAGTCCGGCCGCACGATGCCGGGCTTGCCGACGGCCACGCACAGAAGCTCGGCTCGGGCGACATGCTCCTGCAGGTCCCGCGTGAATCGATGGGCCACCGATACGGTGGCGCCGGCGAGCAACAGTTCGAGCGCAAGCGGCCGGCCGACGATGTTGGAAGCGCCGACCACCAGGGCGTTCATACCCTTGCTGTCGATGCCGTGTGCGGTCAGCATGGTCATGACGCCGCGCGGCGTGCAGGGGCGTAGGCCGGGGTCGCGCAGTGCCAGGCGCCCCATATTGGCGGGATGGAATCCGTCGACGTCCTTGTCCGGCGCGATACGGCGCGTGACCGCACGTTCGTCCAGGTGCCCCGGCAAGGGAAGCTGCACCAGGATGCCGTCGATGGTCTCGTCACGATTGAGGGCGTCGATCAGCGCCAGGAGTTCACCGCGGCCCGTGCCGTGGGCCAGTCGGTGGGTGTGCGACACCATACCGGCACGCTCGCATGCACGGATCTTGTTCCTTACGTACACCTCGGATGCGGCATCGTCGCCGACCAGGACGACCGCCAGCCCCGGCGGTCGGCCACCTTCGTCGACGCGATAAGAAACGGCTTCGGCGACGTTGGCCAGCAATCGGTCGGCGACGGCGCGGCCGTCTAGGATGCGAGCTGGAGATCTTGTCATGTCGGGTATTGTAAGGTAGGACGCTGAGCGAATCAGACAGGGAGCAAGACGGCGTGAATCTGTTCAATCATCTCTTCATGGACCTCTCCGGTGCGCGTATCTACCTGGAGCGCTACCGCAACCAGCCCTTCCTACTCGTCAATATCGCGACCGAAAGCCGGTTCGTACCGCAGCTCAAGCGCCTGCAGCAACTGCATACGCAATTCAATCGTCACGGCCTGGTCGTCGTCGCCCTGCCCTGCAACGACTTCGGCGAAGAGCCGCGCGACGAAGCGGGCATCGACGAATTCCTGCGGGAGAACTATCCGAGCAGTTTCATCGTCACGCAGCGCTACGCAACCACCGGCGTCGAGGCCCATCCGCTGTTTCGCGAAATGCTGCAGGAAAAAGGTTCCGCGAACCTGCCGCGGGCGACGTTCAACAAGTACCTGTTCGACCGGCGCGGCGAGCTGGCCGAGCACTTCCCCCCCGAAACGCTGCCGGACGACCCGACGCTGATTCGCGCCATCAACCAGCAGCTCGGCGGGCTCTGAACCCGCCGCTCGGCGAACCCGGCGAGCGCGGCTTCAGCGCTTGCGGTTCTTGCGCTGCACGAACTGCTTGAGCCTTCGCCGTTTCTGGACCTGCCTCGGCGTGAGCGGGTTGCGGCGTCCGGCATAGGGATTCTCACCCTCGCGAAACACCAGTCGAACCGGAATGCCGGTCAGGCGGAAGTGCTTGCGGAAGCAGTTGATCAGGTAGCGCTGGTACTGCTCCGGCATGCCGCGGCAGCGCGTGCCGTGAATAACGATGCGCGTCGGGAAGTGGCCGCCGCTGTGGGCGTAGCGCAGCTTGGGCATCCGGCGCTGCAACGACGGCGGCGGATGCGCGGCTGCGGCATCGCGCAGCACCCGCGTGAGCGCGGAGGTGGAAAACGCCTGCTCGCCGGCCTGCTGGACGTGCTCGATGGCATCGGTGAGTTCACCCAGGCCGCTACCGTGCAGCGCCGAGACCGTCACCACGGGCGCGAAGCGGGCAAAATCGAGGCGCTCGGCGATCTCCACCAGCACGGCGCGACGCCGGTCCTTGTCGATGGCGTCCCATTTGTTGACCACTACGACCAGCCCGCGGCCGGCATCGATGACGTGACCGGCCAGGCGGGCGTCCTGCTCGGTGATCCCCTCGAGCGCATCACAGATCAGGCAGACGATGCGCGCCTGCTCGACGGACTGTAGCGCCTTGATCGTACTGAAACGCTCCACGCCCTCATGGCTGCCGCGCCGCCGACGAATTCCGGCGGTGTCGATCAGGTGGTAGCGAATGCCGTCGCGCTCGACGGTTGCATGGATGGGATCACGCGTCGTGCCGGCCACCGCGGTCGCCAGGGCGCGCTCTTCACCCAGCAGGCGGTTGAGAAGGGTCGACTTGCCCGCGTTGGGACGCCCGATCAAGGCCAGCCGCAGGCCGTCGTCATCGGGGATACCCGACTGCGAGTCTTCCGGCAGCCGCTCCGCCAGGGCCTGGCCGAGCTGCTCGAGCCCGCGCCGGTGACTGGCCGCGATCGCGAAGACGTCCCCGAACCCGAGTTCGGATGCTTCGGCCAGCGCCATGTCGGCATCCAGGCCGTCGGTCTTGTTGGCCACGTGCACAACCGACTTGCCGCGGTGACGGAGATCAGTCGCAATTTCATGCTCGACCGGCACGATGCCCGCCTGCGCGTCGGTCAGCATCAACACGATATCGGCCTCGTCGATGGCCAGGTGCGTTTGCACCTGGGCGCCGGACTCGATTTCATCGCCGGACTGGTCGAGACCGCCGGTGTCTACCAGGATCACGTTTCGCCCGTCCAGGCAGGCGCGCCCGTAGATCCGATCGCGGGTCACGCCCGGCGTGTCCGCGACCAGGGCGTCCCGCGTTCGAGTGAGCGCGTTGAACAAGGTCGACTTCCCGACGTTCGGACGCCCGACGATGGCGACCACCGGCAACGAGGACATGTTGGCTGGCCTAGCCCGAGCGTTTGACGCGCCAGGCGCTGAGCTTTCCGTCCTCGTCGAACAGGTAGAGGGTATCGCCAACGACCAGCGGTGCCGTGGCCGGCGCGCTGCCGCCGCTGTCCACGCGCGAGACAATCTCACCGTTGTCGGCGTCGTAGAAGTGGATATAGCCCTCGAAGTCGGCCACTGCCACGAGCCCGCCGAGAAAGACCGGGCGGGTCAACTGCCGGCGCAGGAGCTGGTCGTCGCGCCAGAGCGTGCTCCCGTTCCTGCGATCGAGCATCCAGACATTGTCGTCCTGGTCGGTCACCGCCAGCTGCGTACGTCGCAGGCTCAAGCCGCTCGACGAAGCGACGTCCTTGACCCAAAGAATACGTCCGGACTCCAGCGCCAGGCCGGCCAGGCGGCCATGGTAGGTCACCACGTAGAGCTCGGTCCCCACCACCAGCATCGGGCCGTCGATATCGGCGAGGCGATCGAGCTCGGTGCGTCCTTCCGGCTCGCTGACGCGCTGCTCCCACAGTTCCGAGCCGTCGGACACGCGCAGGGCCGTCACCTGCCCGTCGTCGTAGCCGATATAGGCCTGTCCGGCCCGGGTCAGGGGATCGCCGTTGCCCCGCAGGGTCAGCAACGGCACGCTGCGGTCGTGAACCCACATCCGCTCGCCGTCGCTTCGGTCGAGACCGAACACCCGACCGTCGATACAGCGCACGACCACCATGCCGTCGTGCAGCACCGGCTGGGCGAGGATCTCGGACGACAGCTGCGCGCGCCATTCGACCTGTTCGCTGTCGCGATCGATGAACAACAGTTCGCCATCGAACGTGCCGACCATGATCGCCTCGGACGTCACGGATGGTCCGGCGGAAATTGGAGCATCGATGTCGATCTCGTGCGCCACCTCGCCCGAATCCGAATTGACCGCGGTGATCAGGCCTTCATGATCGGCGACCCAGATCAGATCACCATCCGCCACCGGCCTGATTCGCGGCTGGCTGCGATTGATACCCTCCCCGGCGTTCACCGACCAGACCCTTTCGACGGGCACCGGCTGAGCAATCTCGGTCAGTTCCGCCGGCTCCGGCTCGTCGTCACTGCCAAACCAGCCGCCCAGTGTCTGGCAACCCGCAAGGGCCGCCAGGGCCGGAATCAACAGGAGAAATCGTCCCTGCCGGATCACGAAGGATCTCCGCTGGCACGAGCGGCATCGATCTTGATCTCGAGCAGACGCGGGTTGCCGCCGTCGGCGGTGCGACGCGACAGCGCTTCTTCCCATGCCGCGCGCGCTTCATCCAGGCGGCCGCGCTCGAAAAGCAGGTCGCCGCGCGTCTCCGCCCAGGAGGCTTCGAAGCCCCGGGGCGCATCGCCGTCGAGCACGGACAGCGCCTCTTCATACTCGCCCTGCGCCTCGAATACGCGCGCCAGTCGCAGCTTGGCCACCGGCCACAGCGACTCGAGACGGCGATTGTCGATAATGTCGCGATAGACCTCGGCAGCCGGCGACAGACGGCCGTCTTCGACCCAGGCGGCGGCCAGGTGCATGCCCGCCAGGCCGGCATACGCCGTGCCGCCCACCGCTTCTCGCATGACCTGGTATTCCGATTCGGCGGTCTCGAGTTCGCCATCGGCGACCTGCTGGCGCACGACCTGGTAGTACTCCGAGCCCATCGCCTGCTGCTCGGTGCGGTGATCCTGCCACTGGCGAAAGCCGAAAATGCCGCCGAATGCCAGTATCAGGCCGACGATGATCGTCGAACTGTATTCCTTGATCCAGCGTCGGACGCGTTCGCCCTGTTCGTGTTCGTCGTAAAGCTCTACGGCCATGTCGAGTTGATCCTTGCGGTAGGCATGGTAAGAATTCGACCGACTATGATAAATCAGTCGCCCGGGTCGGGGGCAAGCAATGAAAGCAGGCGCTGGGGCAGGCGCTCCAGCGGTACCGTTTCCTGTTCGGCATTGCCACGAAGATCCTTGATCGCGGCCTGCCCTTCGGCGAATTCGGCTTCGCCGAGGATGACGCACCAGCGCGCACCGCTACGGTCGGCACGCTTGAACTGCGCGCGCATGCTCCCGCCGGCCAGTGCCGTCGCCAGCGACAGCGACGGCACGTCGTCGCGCAGGCGCTCGGCCAGCGCCAGCATGTCACCGGCGGCAACCTGGCTGACGAGGTAGACATCGGGGCACTGCTCGCGTTCAACCCCGACCGCTTCCAGCATGGCCAGCAGGCGTTCGACTCCCAGCGCGAAACCGATTCCGGGCGTATCGCGCCCGCCCTGCATCGCCACCAGGTCGTTGTAGCGCCCGCCGGCGCATACCGTGCCCTGCGCGCCCAATTCATCGGTCACCCATTCGAATACGGTTCTGCAGTAGTAGTCGAGACCGCGCACCAGACCGGAATTGACCGTATAGGCGATACCCAGTCGATCGAGCAGCGTGCAGACCTGCTCGAAGTGAGCGCGCGCCTCTTCTCCGAGTTCATCGGTGAGCCGAGGGGCATCGGCCATGATGGCGCGGGTGTCTTCGTTCTTGCTGTCGAAGATGCGCAACGGGTTGCTTTCCATCCTGCGCTGGCTGTCGGCATCCAGTCGGTCCCGGAACGGCGCAAGATAGTCGAGCAACTTGCGGCGGTAGCGTTGCCGGTCGGCGCGATCGCCGAGCGTATTGATCTCGAGGCGAACACGCCCCGCCAGGCCGAGTTCGCGCCAGAGGCGTTCACCCAGCGCGATCAACTCCACATCGGTGCTCGCCTGCTCCAGCCCGAAGACCTCGGCACCGAACTGGTGGAACTGGCGCTGTCGCCCCTTCTGGGGACGCTCGTGGCGAAACATGGGGCCCTGGTACCAGACCTTCAGCCCGGGTGAATTCAGCAGACCGTGCTGAATGGCCGAGCGCACGACGCCCGCGGTCCCTTCCGGCCGAAGACTGAGCAGGTCGCCGTTGCGATCCTCGAAGGCGTACATTTCCTTTTCAACCACGTCGGTCGATTGACCGATCGCGCGCGTGAAGACCTCGGCCTTTTCGAGGATGGGCAGGCGAATCTCGTGAAAATCGTAGGTCGCGAAAATGCGCGAGAGCCGGCGTTCCAGCCAGCGCCACAGCGGCGTTTGCTGCGGCAGGATGTCGTGCATGCCGCGTATGGACTGGATGTTGTTCATCGAAACCGCTTCCGTCAAAAATGACAAGCCCGCCGGCGGCGGGCTTGCAACAATATACCGGGCCGAAACGTGACTGTCAGCCCGCCTTCAAAGCCGGGCCTCGCCTTCCGCCGTCACGGCCAATTCGGCCACATCAGCGCTGTCATGACCATCCCAGGTGATTGCCTTTCCGTTCACGTTCAGACGAACGGCGCTCGAACGGCCGACCAGAAGCCGGAACGGGGCCTGGCCCTCGTAGTTGCGCGTCTGTCCGCTACGCAGCAGATCGTACTCCAGGCGCGCGCCCTCGGCGTCGTGGATCTCGACCCAGCTGTCTTCCAACACCTCGACTTCAAGTTTGCTCAAGGCCGGCCCGGCTTCGGTATCCTGTCCGTCGATGGTCGCGACGGCCACGTCGCTCGCAGGCTCGGGTGACGGCTCCCGGAGCGGGCGAACCGGGTTGAGCGGCAGTGCCGAGGCGGAAACGTGACGGGTCGCCGAAGACTCGGACTCGGACTCCGCCTGCCCGGCAGCATCCGGGATGCCGGTCGAGTCCGATGCCTCAGCCCGTTTCGACTGGATCGTGCCGGCCACCTCGCGCGACTCGCCGGACGCGGGATCACGCTCGAGTGCGCGCATGCCGCCAGCGATGAAGAAATATACCAGCGGCGGCACGATGGCAACCGTCACGAGCGCGTAGGTTGCAATCTTGAGATAACGCTCCAGGCGCCACCCACGCCTCGAAACCGGCAGCACCTGCTTGAGTTCGGGCTGCAGATCCTCGCCCGCCTCGGCCAGAAGCGCGTCCGGATCGAGTTCCAGAAGGCGGGCGTAGTTGCGGATATAGCCGCGTCGATAGATGCTCGAGAGACTCTCGATCCGGCCGGATTCGATATCGTTGACGACCATGCCGGGCAGATGGAGCTGCCGCGCGACATCGCCCTGTTCGAGGGAAAGCGATTCACGTCGTCGCCGGAGTTCGGCGCCGATTCGCTGGTAGTGGTGTTCGTTGTTTTCCGTTTGCTGCTGCTGTGTTTCGTTGCTGGTGCTGGTGTTGTCAGTCATCTTGGCTGGTCTGTTGTCTTATATCGCGAGCTTCGGACGAATCGGGAAACTGGTCCTCGAGGCGTGCGAAGTAGCGGGCGGCTTCCCGCTCGTTGCCAAGCCGTTCTTCAATCCGGTATCCGAGCAGAAGCGCTCCCGGATCGTCCCCCGTTGCTGCCTCGAATCGCTGCAGGAAAGCGCGCGCCTTGAAGGCGTCGTCACGCTGCAGGAAAAGGCGTGCCAGGTGGTAAAGCGCGTCGGGATAGTCCGAATCGACCTCCAGCGCTTCACGCAGGTAATCTTCCGCCGAATCGAACCGCTCGCTCCGGATCGCGCAGGCCCCGGCATTGGTGTAGGCGACCTCACGCGTGCCGTAGAACGGATCGTCGATCGCGCGGACAAACAGTTCGTCAGCCTCGCGATACTCACCCTGGCGGCACAGGAAAGTCGCGTAGCTGTTGAGCGTTGCGCCGTCCTCGGGCGCCAGGCGAAACCCTTCGCGATAGTATTCCCGCGCCCGGGATTCGCGTCCGAGTTGCTCGTAGACCATGCCCAGCGTGACGTAAGCTGGCACGTGGGCCGGATCGAGTTCGATCGACCGTTCGAGTTTGTCGATGGCGACCTGCAGATCGCCACGCTGAAAATAGCCCACGCCCAGGCGCGCGTTGACGTCCGCCCCGCGCACCGGGCTGACGCGATCCATACCCTTGCGCCCGCTTTCACCGCGCTCGGGCTGGGTGGTGGCACAGCCGCTGACCAGCGCGAGAATCGTCAGGAATGTGACCAGCTGCAGCTTTCTCATGACGCTACCGCCTGCCGAGCCAGCTGCTGCTGCACGATCTGCCGGCGCCGGTTGGGGCTCATGAGCTGGCCCACCAGCTGCCCGCAGGCTGCGTCGATATCTTCACCGCGCGTCTTGCGCACCGTCGTGATCAGCCCGGCGGCACGGGTGATCTTCTGAAATTCGTAGATCGCCTCGTCCGATGAGCAAGTGAACGGCGTCCCCGGAAACGGGTTGAACGGAATCAGGTTGATCTTCGACGGCAGCACGCTGAGCAGGCGTACGAGCGAGCGCGCGTGCTCGGGGCGGTCGTTGACGCCGTCGATCATGGTGTACTCGAACGTGACCGACCGCCGCGGCCTCGCCTTGACGAAGCGCTTGCAGGCGGCGATGAGTTCTTCGACGGGGTACTTCCGGTTGAGCGGCACCAGTCGGGTTCGCAGGTCATTGTCGGCTGCGTGCAACGACACCGCCAGGGCGAATTCGTCGCCCTCGGCCAGGTCATCAATACCCGGCACAACGCCGGAGGTGGAAATCGTTACCCGGCGCGAGGCCAGCCCGTAGGCCAGGTCATCACGCAGCAGCGAGAGCGTCGGTCGGACCGCGTTGAGATTGAGCATCGGCTCGCCCATGCCCATGAACACGACATTGGTCACCCGCTGCTGGTCGCCATGAAGCTCGTGCAGCCGGTGAACCGCCTGCCAGACCTGCCCGATGATCTCGGCGGTATCGAGGTTGCGGCTGAACCCCTGGGTGGCGGTCGAACAGAAGGTGCAATTGAGCATGCACCCCACCTGCGAGGAAATACAGAGCGTTCCGCGGCTGGTTTCGGGAATGTAGACCGTTTCCACGGCGTTGCCGCCGGCGATCGACATCAACCACTTCACGGTGCCGTCGGCCGAACGCTGCTCGCGCATGATCGAAGGCGGCGCGACACCTGCGGTGGCCTCCAGACGCTCGCGCAAGGCCCGCGACAGATCGGTCATGTGCGAGAAATCGGTGACGCCGCGCTGGTGGATCCACTGCAACAACTGGCGCGCACGAAACGGTTTTTCGCCGAGATCGACGAAAAACCGTTCCAGGCCGACCCGGTCGAGACCGAGCAGGTTACAGATTTCTTGAGGCCCTGCGGGCATTTGCGTACTTTCGCTGATAATTACCGTGAGTATATCTCATCTGCGCCGAAGAAGAAGGCGATCTCTTCCTTTGCGGTATCGTCGCCGTCGGAACCGTGCACCGCATTCGCGTCGATGGTCGAGGCGAAATCGGCCCGAATGGTGCCGGGAGCGGCCTGGCTGGGATCGGTCGCGCCCATCAATTCCCGGTTGCGCGAGACCGCGTTTTCACCCTCGAGCACCTGGATCATCACCGGCCCGGAAATCATGAACTCGACCAGGTCCTTGAAAAAGGGACGCTCGCGGTGAACCGCGTAGAAGCCTTCCGCCTCCTCACGCGTGAGGTGCTTCATGCGGGCGGCCGCGATTTTCAGGCCGGCGCGCTCGAAACGAGCATAGATTTCGCCGATGACGTTCTTGGCCACGGCATCGGGCTTGATGATCGACAGTGTGCGTTCCATTCCTGCTCCTTCGGGACAGATTATCTGGGTTGGTATGGTCAGTCGGCGACTGATCTTCGCGATCTCGCCCGACGGCGGCGACGCCGGCGGGCAAACCCGCGATTGTATACCCGAATGGCCCCGAATTCATGCCGATTGCGTGCCCCTGGCGCCCTGAGGCGGCGCAAAGGACTTGTATCGGGCAGGCACCGGCGCCCATAATGGCCCATGGGGTTCGGGAGCACGCCATACTGGGGGGAACACCGCTCGCCACCGCCCGACCCGAACCACGGCAAGGCCGCATTCTTCGGGAAGGGAAATGCGCCAACTCCACAATCTCCCGGCAGCCCTCTTGCTGCTGCAGGTCACGCTGTCCGGCGCCGTCTGCGCCCAGGTCGATGCCGTGGCGATCGAGGACCTCCACCGGCAGACCTGGACCACGCGCCAGGGTATCCCGCACAACACCATCAACGACATCGCCCAGACCCCCGACGGGTATCTGTGGTTCGCCACCTGGGAAGGCATCGCGCGCTTCAACGGCCATCGTTTCAGGCTGTTCGAGCGCGGCGACGAAACCGAACTGCCCGACGCGGGCGTCCTTTCCCTGTCGGTCGACCCAATGGGCGGGCTGCTGGCGGCCGGCGCGCGCGGCGGACTGTCGCTGACAGACGGCCGTCAATGGCAGGGGCTGCCACGGGCGCCCACCATGATCACGCATGCCGTACTCGATTCACATCGGCAGCTGTGGATCGCGACCCAGGGTGCCGGCATCCTGCGCCGCCAGCTCGACGAGTCCGGGGCGA